>CAJCIY010000001.1 GCA_903970495.1 Candidatus Melainabacteria bacterium
CTGCGACACCTCGGAGGTGACGGAAAGGATGCTGCTCAGAGCTGCTCGGTCTCCTGGAACGACGTGTCGTCGTCCGAGAAGATCGCGCCGCCCGACGGCGGGGCGTAGTTGCCCTCGCCGTACTCGTCGGCGTAGTCGGGGCTGTAGCTGCCGGCCGCCTGGCTCGGGTCGAACCCGGGCGGGGAGTCCTTGAGCGCCAGCCCCATCTGCGCGAGCTTGAGCTTGACCTCGTCGATCGACTTGCTGCCGAAGTTGCGGATGTCGAGCAGGTCGGCCTCGCTGCGGCCCACGAGCTCGCCGACGAGGTGGATGCCCTCGCGCTTGAGGCAGTTGTAGGACCGGACCGTGAGGTCCATCTCCTCGATCGGCAGCGCCAGGTCGGCAGCGAGCTGCGCGTCGATCGGCGACGGGCCGATGTCGACGCCCTCGGCCTCGGCGTTGAGCTCGTGCGCCAGCCCGAACAGCCCGACCAGCGTCTTGCCGGCCGAGGCCATCGCGTCGCGCGGCGTGATCGACGGCTTGGTCTCGACGTCGACGACGAGCCGGTCGAAGTCGGTGCGCTGCTCGACGCGGGTCGCCTCCACCTTGTAGGTGACCTTCGCGACCGGCGAGTAGATCGAGTCGACGGGGATGCGGCCGATCTCCTGGCCGACCTGCTTGTTCTGGACCGAGCTGACGTACCCGCGACCGCGCTCGACCGTGAACTCGATCTCGAGCTTGCCCTTGCCGTTGAGGGTCGCGATCCGCAGCTCGGGGTTGTGCACCTCGACGCCGGCCGGCGGCGCGATGTCGGCGGCGGTGACCTCACCGGGGCCCTGCTTGCGCAGGTACATCACGGTGGGCTCGTCGTTCTCGCTGGAGACGACGAGCTCCTTGAGGTTGAGGATCAGGTCGGTGACGTCCTCCTTCACCCCGGGGACGGTGGTGAACTCGTGCAGGACGCCGTCGATGCGGATGCTGGTGACGGCCGCGCCGGGGATGCTCGACAGGAGCGTGCGGCGCAGGGAGTTGCCGAGGGTGTAGCCGAAGCCCGGCTCGAGCGGCTCGATGACGAACCGCGACCGGTACGTGTCGACCGGCTCCTCGGCCAGGGTGGGGCGCTGTGCGATGAGCAAGGTGGTGCCTTCCGATGTCGTGGGCGACCGCTATTTGACGCCCTGACGGGTGCCCCTCTCGGGGCGACGGGCTCTACTTGCTGTAGAGCTCGACGATCAGCTGCTCCTGGACCTGGGTGTCGATGGCACCGCGGTCCGGGAGGGAGTGGACGAGCGCACGCATCTGCGTCGGCAGGACCTCGATCCAGGCCGGGCTGATGCGGTCGCCGTGCAGCTCGCGGGCGATGACGAACGGCGTGAGCTCGCGCGACTTCTCGCGGATCTCGACGATGTCGTGCTCGCTGACGCGGTAGCTCGGGATGTCGACCTTGCGGCCGTTCACGGTCACGTGGCCGTGGCGCACCGCCTGGCGGGCGGCGTCGCGGCTGTTCGCGAACTGCGCGCGGTAGACGACGTTGTCGAGCCGGGACTCGAGGATGCGCAGCAGGTTCTCGCCGGTCTTGCCAGCCTGCCGGTTGGCCTCCTCGTAGTAGCCGCGGAACTGCTTCTCGAGGATGCCGTAGATGCGCGCGGCCTTTTGCTTCTCCCGCTTCTGCAGGAGGTACTCGGACTCCTTCGTCCGGCCACGACCGTGCTCACCCGGCGGGTACGGCCGGATCTCGATCGGGCACTTGGACGAGGTGCACTTGCTGCCCTTGAGGAACAGCTTGGTCTTCTCCCGGCGGCACCGCTTGCAGTCCGCCCCGGTGTAACGAGCCATCTCGATGTTCTCCTAGTTCCGCGTCAGACGCGGCGGCGCTTGGGCGGGCGGCAGCCGTTGTGGGGGCTGGGGGTCACGTCGCTGATCGTGCCGACCTCGAGGCCGGCGGCGGACAGCGAGCGGATCGCGGTCTCGCGGCCGGAGCCAGGACCCTTGACGAAGACGTCGACCTTGCGCATGCCGTGCTCCTGGGCCTTGCGGGCGGCCGACTCGGCGGCCATCTGCGCGGCGTACGGGGTCGACTTGCGCGATCCCTTGAAGCCGACGTGGCCGGCCGACGCCCAGCTGATGACGGCGCCGGACGGGTCGGTGATCGACACGATCGTGTTGTTGAAGGTGCTCTTGATGTGCGCGTGGCCGTGTGCGACGTTCTTCTTCTCGCGGCGACGGACCTTCTTGGGTCCCGCGGTGCGGCTCTTCGGGGGCATGGTTACTTCTTCCCAACCTTCTTCTTGCCGGCCACGGTCTTCTTCGGGCCCTTGCGGGTCCGGGCGTTGGTGTGGGTGCGCTGTCCGTGCACCGGCAGGCCGCGGCGGTGCCGGATGCCCTGGTAGCACTGGATCTCGATCTTGCGGCGGATGTCCTGGGCCACCTCGCGGCGCAGGTCGCCCTCGACCTTGAGGTTGGCGTCGATGTAGTCGCGGAGCAGGACCACCTGCTCGTCGCTGACGTCCTTCGCGCGCAGGTCTGGACTCACGCCGGTCGCCGCGAGGATCTCCCTCGCACGGGTCCGGCCGACCCCGTAGATGTAGGTGAGCGCGATCTCCATGCGCTTGTCGCGCGGGAGGTCCACGCCGACGAGTCGTGCCATCGGGCGGGTGTTCCTCTCTTGCCGTCGGAGGTCTGTGCCGGTCCCGTCTCGTGCCCGCCCGGGCATGAGCCCCGGCCTCCGACCGGGGGTGGTCCGCCCGTGAGGGCGGCTGGGACCTGCGTGGTCCGCGACCTGGGTGACCAGGTGCGCGGGTGATCAGCCCTGGCGCTGCTTGTGCCGGGGGGTGGCAGAGCAGATGACCATCACGCGACCGTGCCGGCGGATGACGCGGCACTTCTCGCACATGGGCTTGACGCTCGGCTTGACCTTCACTTCTGCTCTGCTCTCACTTGTAGCGGTAGACGATGCGACCGCGGGTCAGGTCGTAGGGCGAGAGCTCGACCACCACGCGGTCCCCCGGCAGGATCCGGATGTAGTGCATCCGCATCTTCCCGGAGATGTGGGCGAGCACCCGGTGGTGGCCTTCGTTGTTCAGCTCCACCCGGAACGTCGCGTTGGGCAGCGGCTCGACCACCGTGCCCTCGATCTCGATTGCCCCGTCCTTCTTGGCCATGTCCTCCGCGTCTCCACCCGCCCGGAGGCGGGAGATGTCGTCCCACCGTGTCCGGCGGGCTGGCGTGCTCGTGCTTGGTGCTGGTGCCACTCGTGCTGCTGGTGCCTCGCTGGCGCCGGCGAGTGGCACGCGAGCACGCGGGGGGCAGAAGCCACGACCGCGGAGGTACCACAACGATGAGCACGAGACGAGAGCACGAGACCGGCCCACGAATGGGCCGTCAACCAGTGTACGGCAGCACCGGCGCGCCGCCAAAGTCGGCCCCCGGCCGCAGGTGTAGCGAGGCGAGCGCGTCAGGCAGGGACGAGCAGGCCGAGCTCGGCGAACTTCGCCCGCCCGCCGTCGAACGACGTCAGCACGGTCGGGCCCTCGTCGGTGAGCGTGAAGGTGTGCTCGAAGTGCGCCGACCACGAGCCGTCGCGGGTGACGACCGTCCAGCCATCGTCGAGCTCGACGGTGTCGGGCCCGCCGAGGTTCACCATCGGCTCGATCGCGAGGGCCAGGCCCTTCTCGAGCTTCGGGCCACGGCCGGGGCGGCCGTAGTTCAGGACGTGCGGATCCTGGTGCATGGCCGATCCGATGCCGTGACCGCCGTACCCCTCGACGATGCCGAAGCCGTGCGGCCGCACGTGCGACTCGACGGCGTGGCTGATGTCGGACACCCGGCCGCCGAGGCGCGCGGCGGCGAGCCCCTGCCAGAGCGACTCCTCGGTCACCCGGAGCAGCTGTGCGACCTCGGGCGCGACCTCGCCGACGGGCACGGTCACCGCGGCGTCGCCGTGCCAGCCGTCGACGATCGCGCCGTAGTCGATGGCGACGACGTCACCCTCGCGGAGCACGGTCGAGCGCTTCGGGATGCCGTGCACGATCTCGTCGTTGACCGACGCGCAGATCACCGCGGGGAAGGTGCCGTGGTAGTTGAGGAACGAGCTGGTCGCGCCGCCGCGGCGGAGCACGTCGCGGCCGATCTCGTCCAGGTCGGCGGTCGTGACGCCCGGCGCGACGGCGGCGGACATCTCGGCCAGCCCCTGCGCGACCACCTGGCCGGCGACGCGCATCTTCTCGATCTCGGCGGGTGTCTTCTTCTCGATCATGCGGAAGCTCCTTCGGCTCTCGCCATCAGGTTAGTCGTCAGGCGAAGCGGCGCAGGGCGTCGATCGCGCGCAGCGTCACGTCGTCGACCGGACCGGTCGCGTCGAGGCCGACGAGCACCCCCCGCTGGGCGTAGTAGGCGACCAGCGGCGCGGTCTGCTCGGCGTACACGTCGAGGCGGTGGCGGACGACCTCCTCGCGGTCGTCGTCGCGCTGGTAGAGCTCACCCCGGTCGACGTCGCAGACGTTGTCGACCTCGGGCGGGTCGAAATCGACGTGCCACACGCGGTTGCAGGTCCGGCAGGTACGCCGCCCGGACAGCCGCCGGACGACCTCGTCGTCGTCGACGACGAGCTCCAGCACCACGTCGACGGGTGGATGGCCGTGCTCGGTCAGGATCTCGCCCAGCACCTCGGCCTGCGGGACGGTGCGGGGGAAGCCGTCGAGCAGGAACCCGTGGGCGCAGTCCTCCTCGCCGAGCCGGTCGCGGACCATCTCGATGGTCACCTCGTCGGGGACCAGGTCGCCCGCGTCCATGTACTTCTTGGCCGCGACGCCGAGCTCGGTGCCGCGGCTGACGTTGGCCCGGAAGATGTCGCCGGTGGAGATCTTGGGCACCCGACGCTCGGCGGCGACGAACTGGGCCTGCGTGCCCTTCCCCGCGCCCGGCGGACCCAGCAGAACCAGCCTCACTACCGGAGGAAGCCCTCGTAGTTGCGGAGCAGCAGCTGGCTCTCGACCTGCTTGACGAACTCCAGCCCCACACCGACCAGGATCAGGACGGACGTACCACCGAACGGGAACTGCTGGTTCTTGGTCGTGCTGAGCAGCACCAGCGGCGCCGCGGCCACGATGCCGAGGAAGATCGCGCCGGGCAGCGTGATCCGCGACAGCACGCGGTCGAGGAACTCGGCGGTCGGGCGGCCCGGTCTGATGCCGGGGATGAACCCGCCGTACTTCTTCATGTTGTCGGCCTGCTCGACCGGGTTGAAGGTGATCGCGACGTAGAAGTAGGTGAAGAACAGGATCAGCAGGAAGTAGACCAGCACGTAGAGCGGGTTGTCGCCTCGGTAGAGATAGTGCTGGTAGAAGTTCTGGTACCTCTGGTTGGTCCACACCTGCGCCAGCAGCGCCGGCAGCTGCAGCAGCGAGCTGGCGAAGATGACCGGGATGACGCCCGCCTGGTTGATCTTCAGGGGGATGTACGTCGACGAGCCGCCGAGGACGCGTCTGCCGACCATGCGCTTGGCGTACTGCACCGGGATCCGGCGGTCGGCCTGCTGCACGAAGATCACCGACACCACGATCACCAGGCCCAGCAGCATCAGCAGCGTGAAGGTGAAGCCGCCGGACGCCTGCAGGATGCCCGAGCCCTGGCTCGGGAGCCGCGAGGCGATCGAGGTGAAGATCAGCAGTGACATGCCGTTGCCGACGCCCTTGTTGGTGATCAGCTCACCGAGCCACATGATCACCGCGGTGCCGGCAGTGAGCGTGATCACCAGCGTGGCGATCGCGAAGACCGAGGTGTCCGGGATGATCTGCTCGGTGCAGCTGCCGAGCAGCCGGCCGGTCCGTGCCAACGCGACGATGCCGGTCGACTGCAGCACGGCCAGTGCCAACGTGAGGTAGCGGGTGTACTGGGTGAGCTTCGCCTCGCCGGCCTGACCCTCGTCCTTCAGCCGCTCGAGCCGCGGGATCACCACACCGAGCAGCTGCACGATGATCGAGCTGGTGATGTACGGCATGATCCCGAGCGCGAACACCGACAGCTGCAGCAGCGCACCGCCGCTGAAGAGGTTGACGATCTGGTAGGCGGCGTTGTTCTTGACGTTGCCGACGCAGAAGTTGACCGCCGCCGTCGAGACGCCCGGCCCCTGGATCGTGCTGCCCAGCCGGAAGAGCGCAATCACCGCGAGGGTGAACAGCAGCTTCTTCCGCAGATCGGGCGTACGGAAGGCCCGGGCGAAGGCGGTCAGCACGCGGGTCCTCCTGGTCGGCCCCCGTGGGGCCTCTCGCGTCGGGGTCCCGGTGGGACCTGCGTCGCTCCCCGGCCAGGGAGCGACGGTGCTTCAGGGCGGGCGTCCGCGGACGGGACCCGGCGAATCTAACAGGCGCGCCCCGCCGGTGAGGCGGCCCGAGGTCTCGGGTCGCGCCCCCGTGCGGGGCAGCTGTGGTTCTGGTCCTGCTCGCAGGGCCGGCTAGAGCTCGGTGACCGACCCGCCGGCCGCGCCGATCTTGTCCTTGGCGCTGGCCGAGAAGCGGTGCGCGCTCACCTGCAGCGCGACCGTCACCTCGCCGTCGCCGAGCACCTTGACCAGCTCGTTCTTGCGGACGGCGCCGGCCTGCACGAGATCGTCGACCCCGACCGCACCGCCCTGCGGGAACAGCGCGGCGATCTGCCCGGCGTTCACGACCTGGTACTCGGTGCGGAAGCGGTTGGTGAAGCCCTTCAGCTTCGGCAGGCGCATGTGCAGCGGCGTCTGGCCGCCCTCGAAGCCGGCGCGCACCTGGTAGCGGGCCTTGGTGCCCTTGGTGCCGCGGCCGGCCGTCTTGCCCTTGCCGGCCTCGCCGCGGCCCACCCGGGTCTTGGCCTTCTTGGCACCGGGCGCGGGGCGCAGGTGGTGCACCTTGAGGGCGCCGTCCTTCGGCCCGCGACGGCCCGCGTGGGTGGCGGTGTCGGCCTTGCTGCCGGTGTCTTCGCTCGCCATGTCAGTCCACCTCTTCCATGCTCACCAGGTGCGTGACCCGGTTGACCATCCCGCGGATCTCGGGGCGGTCGTCCTGCACGACGGTGTCGTGCATCCGCTTGAGCCCCAGCGAGCGCAGGGTCGCGCGCTGCACGTGCGTCCCGCCGATGCCGGACTTGGTCTGCGTGACCTTCAGGCGCGTCACGTCACACCCCCGCCGGGGTCGGGGCCGCGGTGGCGGCCGGGCTGAGGGCGGCGGCGCGGGCACGCAGCAGCGCGGCCGGGGCGACGTCCTCGAGCGGCAGGCCGCGGCGGGCCGCGACCTCCTCGGGACGGACGAGGCCCTGGAGCGCGGCGACCGTGGCGTGCACGATGTTGATCGGGTTCGAGGACCCGAGCGACTTCGAGAGCACGTCGTGGATGCCGGCGCACTCGAGCACGGCGCGGACCGGACCGCCGGCGATGACACCCGTACCGGGGCTCGCCGGGCGGAGCAGGACGACGCCGGCCGCCTTCTCGCCGGTGATCGGGTGCGGGATGGTGCCACCGATGCGCGGGACCTTGAAGAAGTGCTTCTTGGCCTCCTCGACACCCTTGGCGATCGCGGCCGGCACCTCCTTGGCCTTGCCGTAGCCGACACCGACGGTGCCGTCGCCGTCGCCCACCACGACGAGCGCGGTGAAGCTGAACCGGCGGCCGCCCTTGACGACCTTGGCGACGCGGTTGATGTCGACGACGCGCTCGAGGTACTGCGGCTTGTCGGGAGCCTGGCCACCGCGGCCGCCACCCTGCCGGTTGCGGTCGCCGGACTGGCCGGCTCCGCGGCGCTGGGGACCGGGCATCAGACGTTCCTCTCGTTCCTGTGGGTGCGCGTGACACTGCTCTTCGCGCGAGCGCTCATCGTCAGAACTCCAGACCGCCGGCGCGTGCCGCGTCGGCGAGGGCCGCGATGCGGCCGGTGTAGGTGTTGCCACCGCGGTCGAAGACGACCTTGTCGATGCCGGCGGCCTTGGCGCGCTCGGCGACAAGGGTGCCGACCAGGCCGGCCTTCGCCTTCTTGTCGCCCGCGTCGGTCTTGCTGCGGATCGTCGCGTCGAGCGTCGAGGCGGCCACGAGGGTACGACCCACGGTGTCGTCGACGACCTGGACGTGGATGTGACGCGAGCTGCGCTGCACGACGAGCCGCGGGCGGACCGGCGTACCCGTCACGCGCTTGCGGATCCGGAAGTGGCGACGCGTCTTGCCGGCGCGACGAGCACCCGACGGCGACTTCGCGCCCGAGGTTGAGGTGGCCTTGCTGGTACGCATCACTTACCCGTCTTCCCGACCTTGCGGCGGATGACCTCGCCGGCGTAGCGCACGCCCTTGCCCTTGTACGGGTCGGGCTTGCGCAGCTTGCGGATGTTGGCGGCGACCTCGCCGACCAGCTGCTTGTCGATGCCCGAGACGCTGAACTTCGTCGGGCTCTCGACGGCGAACGTGATCCCTTCCGGTGCGGGCACCGGGACGGGGTGGCTGAAGCCGAGGGCGAACTCGAGGTCGCGACCCTTGGCCTGGACGCGGTAGCCGACACCGACGATCTCGAGCTGCTTGGCGTAGCCCTCGGTGACGCCGGTGACCATGTTGGCCACCAGCGAGCGGGTCAGGCCGTGCAGCGCGCGGTTGCGACGCTCGTCGTTGGGGCGGACCACGGTCAGGACGTCGCCGTCCTTGTTGATCGTGATCGGCTCGGCGACGGTGTGCGAGAGGGTGCCCTTGGGGCCCTTCACGGTGACGGCGGGACCGTCGATGGAGACCTCGACGCCGGAGGGGACCGGGATCGGCAGGCGACCGATGCGAGACATCGCTGCTCCTAGTAGACGTAGGCGAGGACTTCCCCACCTACGCCCTTCTTCGCGGCCTGGCGGTCGGTCAGCAGGCCGGTGGACGTGGAGATGATCGCCACGCCCAGACCGCCGAGGACCTTGGGCAGGTTGTCGGACTTCGCGTACACGCGGAGGCCGGGCTTGGAGATGCGCTTGACGCCGGCGATGGTGCGCTCGCGGTTGGGGCCGTACTTGAGCTCGACGACGAGCTCCTTGCCCTTCTCCGCCTGCTGCACGGTCCAGCCGGCGATGTAGCCCTCCTGCTGGAGGATCTCCGCGATGTGCGTCTTGATCTTCGACGACGGCATGGTGACGGAGTCGTGGTACGCGTGGTTCGCGTTCCGCAACCGCGTCAGCATGTCGGCGATCGGGTCGGTCATGGTCATGGGTGGCCGGAGCCTTTCCCACCGCGGTTCCCGTCAGGGCCTACGGCGAAGAGGAGTGTTACCAGGAGGATTTAGTGATGCCGGGCAGCTCGCCCGCGTGCGCCATCTCGCGGAAGCAGATGCGGCACAGGCCGAACGTGCGGTAGACGGCACGGGGCCGGCCGCAGCGCTGGCAGCGGGTGTAGCCGCGGACCTTGAACTTCGGCTTCGCGGCGGCCTTGTTGCGGAGTGCGGTCTTCGCCATCTCTAGCGCTCCCTGAAGGGAAAGCCGAGCTGGCGCAGCAGCGCCCGGCCTTCGTCGTCGGTGGTCGCGGTGGTCACGACCGTGATGTCCATGCCGCGGACGCGGTCGATCGCGTCCGGGTCGATCTCGTGGAAGACCGACTGCTCGGTCAGCCCGAAGGTGTAGTTGCCGCGGCCGTCGAACTGCTTCGGCGACAGGCCGCGGAAGTCCCGGATGCGGGGGAGCGCGACCGACACCAGCCGGTCGAGGAACTCCCACATGCGGTCGCCGCGGAGGGTGACCTTCGCGCCGATCGGCTGGCCCTCGCGCAGCTTGAACTGCGCGATGGAGACGGTGGCGCGGCGCAGCTGCGGCTTCTGCCCGGTGATCGCGGTCAGGTCGCGGAGCGCGCCGTCGATGAGCTTCGCGTCGCGGGCGGCGTCGCCGACGCCCATGTTGACGACGACCTTGGTGACGTCCGGGACCTGGTGCGGGTTGCCGTACGAGAACTGCTCGGTCAGCGCCGGGCGGATCTCGCTGCGGTAGCGGGCCTTCAGGCGCGGCACGTCGAGGGTCGGTGCCTCGGAGGTGGTGGTCATGTCAGACGTCCTTGTCGCACTTCTTGCAGACCCGAACCGATCGGCCTGCGTCGTCCCTGCGGTGTCCGGTCCGGGTGACCTTGCCGCACTCCGGACACACCAGCTGCACGTTGCTGACGTGCACCGGTGCCTCCTGCGTCACGATGCCGCCGGTCTGGGCGCCGCGCGAGGTGGTGGTCACGCGGGTGTGCCGCTTGACGCGGTTGACGCCCTCGACGACGACCTTGTCGCGCTCCGGGTACGACGTGATGATCTTGCCCTGGAGACCGCGGTCCTTGCCGGTGATGACCTGGACCGTGTCGCCCTTCTTGACGTGCAGGAACTTCGTCGCGCGCTTCGCCATGGCTACAGCACCTCCGGGGCCAGCGAGATGATCCGCATGAAGCGCCGGTCGCGGAGCTCACGGCCGACCGGGCCGAAGATGCGCGTGCCGCGCGGGTCGCCGCCGTCGCGGATGAGCACGGCCGCGTTCTCGTCGAACTTGATGTACGACCCGTCGGGGCGCCGCTTCTCCTTGCTCGTCCGGACCACGACCGCCTTGACGACGTCGCCGCGCTTGACGCCGGCGCCGGGGATGGCGTCCTTCACGGTGCACACGATGACGTCACCGATCGAGGCGTAGCGGCGTCCGGACCCGCCGAGCACTCGGATGCACAGCAGCTCCTTGGCACCCGTGTTGTCGGCGGCTCGCAGCCGCGACTCCTGCTGTATCACTGTCTCTCCTCAGTCGTGCAAGCGGTCTGACGGTGGTTCGAGCGATGACGCCCGCCACGAGCAGACCCGATTACTTGGCCTTCTCCAGGATGCGCACGACGCGCCAGTGCTTGGTCGCCGAGAGCGGCCGGGTCTCCATGAGGAGGACGCGGTCGCCGACGCCGCAGGCGTTGGTCTCGTCGTGCGCCTTGAGCCGGTTGGTCCGGCGCATGGTCTTGGCGTACCGGGGGTGGCGGACCCGCTGCTCGACGGCGACGACGACGGTCTTCTCCATCGTGTCGCTCACCACGAGACCCTCCCGGGTCTTGCGGAAGTTGCGGCCGTCCTCGGGTGAGGTCTCGGTCGCGTCGGTCGTGCTCGTGCTCGTGGTCGACTCGCTCATGCGCTCTCTCCGCTGTCGGCAGCCGCGTCGTCGCTGGTGCTGACGACCGCTGCATAGGTGATGCCGAGCTCGCGCTCGCGCATCACCGTGTAGATGCGGGCGATGTCGCGCCGCACGGTCTGGACCCGACGGTTGTTGTCGAGCTGTCCGGTGGCGAGCTGGAACTTGAGGTTGAACAGCTCCTCCTTGGACTCGCGCAGTCGCGAGACCAGCTCCTCGTCACCCAGCTCGCGCATGTCTGCGCCGGCGCTGACGGTCGCCATCACTCGCCCTCCCGTCGGACGAACTTGCACTTCATCGGCAGCTTGTGCATCGCGAGGCGCAGCGCCTCGCGCGCGATCGGCTCCGGTACGCCGGCCACCTCGAACATGACGCGGCCGGGCTTGACGTTGGCCACCCACCACTCGGGGCTGCCCTTGCCGGAACCCATGCGGGTCTCGGCCGGCTTCTTGGTCAGCGGGCGGTCCGGGTAGACGGTGATCCACACCTTGCCGCCACGGCGGATGTGCCGGTTGATCGCGATACGCGCCGACTCGATCTGCCGGTTGGTGACGTAGGCCGGGC
>CAJCIY010000002.1 GCA_903970495.1 Candidatus Melainabacteria bacterium
GCTCCCGCCCCGCGTCGCCGAGCGCTGCCCGGAGGCTGCGGTCACCGGCGAGGCGCCCGATCGCGGCACCGAGAGCCTCGCGGTCCCCGAGGTGTGTCAGAAACCCGTTGACGCCGTCCTGCACCACCTGCCGGTTGCCCCGGATGTCCGTTGCCACGATCGGCAGCCCCGCCGCAGCGGCTTCCATCGCCGCGCGGGGGAACCCTTCGCGTCGTGATGCGGTCACGAACAGGTCGGCGCCGGCGTAGAGCCGCTCCACGTCCGTCCGGTGTCCGAGCAGGGTGACGCCTGCGGCCGTCGCCCGGCTCAGTGCCGGTGTCCCGAGACCGTCTGCCTTCTCCGGTTCGGCACCTCCTGCCACGACCAGGCGGAGCCCGGGTCCGGCTGACGACGCGGCGTCGAAAAGGTCCGGGAAGCCCTTCTCTGCGACCAGCCGTCCGACCGCCAGCGCTACGACCTCGTTGTCGGTCACTCCGAGCTCCCGTCGTACCTCCGCGCGGACGTCGGAGGTCGACCCGAATCGATCGAGCTCGATACCGTTTCCCAACAGCCGCAGGCGGTACTGCGGGACTCGCAGGGTCCGGCCCAGGACAGCGAGGTCTTCGGGGTTCTGCACAAGCTCCGCGGTGGAACAGGCCGCGGCTATCCGCTCCAGCGCGTAGACCAGCATCCGCTTCTGCCAACGGTCCGTCGGCTGCGCGTACAAGCCGTGCACGGTGTTCACCACGACCGGCACGCCGGCTGCTCGCGCCACGACCCGCCCGTAGACCCCGGGCTTCGGGTTGTGGGTGTGGACCACCTGCGGTCGCAGTTGGCGGATGAGACGAGAGAGCTCGACGGCCGCCCGCAGGTCACCGAGAAGCGAGACCGCGCGGGTGGAGTGCGCCAGGGCGTGGTGCGTCACACCGAGCGCGCCGAGCTCATCGGTCCACGCTCCGGGTGCTGAGGCGGCATGCACGTCGTATCCCGCGTCGGCCAGTGCTCGCAGCTGCGGTCCCAGCAGCAGGGCGAGGCTCATGTCGGTCGTGGTCACGTGTAGGACGCGGGGACGTGCCAGCAGGTCGACGTCGGCCGCCGGGCCGGTCGGCCGGTGTGGCGCTGCAGTCATGCGGCCAGGCGTTCGTAGGTGCGCTCGAGCTGCTCGGCAACGGGTCCGATGTCGAACTGTTCTGCCGCGCGATGTGCGCCGGCGCGCAACCTCTCGCGCAGCGCCCGGTCGTTCAGCACGGCGTCGAGCCCGTCGGCGATCCCGGCCGGGGAACGGGGTGGTACGAGGTACGCCTCCTGCCGGTCGCGGACAACCGCCGGAATCTCACCGACCGCGGTCAGGACGCAGGGCAGCCCCGCGCCGAGCGCTTCCATGACCGCGACCGGCATGCTCTCCCAGGCCGACGCGAGCACGAACGCATCCGCTGCTCGTAGCAGTCGGGGGACGTCGGACCGCGAGCCGAGAAACGTCACCTCACGGTCGACGCCGGTCGCCCGAGCGAGGCCAAGGAGCTCCTCGGCGAGCGGGCCGGCGCCGGCCGCGACGATGCGTACCGGCGACGCGCGCTTGAGCAGGATGCCGGCGGCGGCGAGCAGGGTCGGGTAGTCCTTCTGGTGGGTCAGGCTCGCGGCGGTGACGACGAGCGCGTGCCCGGCCGGGACGCCCAGCTCGTCGCGGACCGTGCTGTCACGCGCTGTACCGCGCACGCGTTCGAGGTCGATGCCGTGTCGCAGTACCGATGCGCGGCCTCGCAGCCGCGGCGGCAACGCGTCCCGGGTCTGCACGGACACGGCGAACGTCACGTCGTCCCAGCGTCCTGTCAGGCGGTGAAGCACCCGGGTCCGAGGGTCGAGGTGCGTCCACGACGAGTGCTCGGTGTAGACCAGCCGCGGCCGGCGGCTGCGGGGGAGCGAACGGACCACCAGCCGCGCGAGCGAGGCAGTCGAGGACAGGTGTGTGTGAACCACGTCGAAGCCGGGTTCCTCGCTCAGCAAGCGGCGCAGCCGGCTGAGCCAGGTCACGTCGGTTTCGGATCGTGCGCCGAGGCAGCGGACCGGGCAGCCGGTTGCCGCGAGCTCCGCGACGAGATCGTCGTAGCTCGACCGGACGTACGCGACGGTGTAGTCGATCCGGTCTTGTGTCCGGCGTCGCAACAGCTCGGCTATGAGCATTTCGGCGCCGCCGCGGCCGAGTCCGGTGATGAGGATCAGCACTCGCGGACGGGCCAACACGTCGCAACCCTGATCGACGTGTGCCAGAAGGCGCAACCGTCCGACGGGTGGCCCGGTGTGACCCTCGGTTCCTCTTCGTCTTGTGTTGGCCGTTCCTTTCCCTGGCGGTCGCCTACCCCTCCTAGCGTCCGTCGCGAGGTCAGCAGCTGGGGGTAGCTCAGGCCACCCGCCGGGGAGACGCCGCATCCCCCTGGCACGCGAGACCCTCGTCGTCGGTCGCACCTGCAGAGACTTGGGAGAGCGCATGCGAGTGCAGGGCGTAGGGCCGCGGCTTGCGAGCCGGGCTGCCCGGGTCCGCACAGACGTCGCGTTCCTCCTCGTCGACGCCGCGCTGAGTCTGGCGTCGTACGCGCTGGTCTTTGCCGTGACCGCGAGCACTTCTTCGAGCGACCGTCGGCAGCTGGGGATCGCCGCGGCCGCGGCCATCGCGAGTCACCTGCTCGCCAACGCAGGCTTCGGTCTCTACGGCCGCGTCTGGCGACACGCGAGCATCGCGGAAGCACGCAGCATGGTGTGCGCGGGCCTCGCCGCCGCCGGCGTCCTCGCCGGGCTGGCAGCGACCCGCGTCATCGACCTCCCGGTCGCGGTCATCATCCTCGGCCCGGCGTTCGCGACCTTCCTGCTCGGCGTCAGCAGGTTCCGGGCACGCCTGTTCGCGTGGAAGCGGCAAGCGCCTGGCTCGGCGCATCCGGCGATCATCATCGGTTCTCGCGATGCGGGCGGCCTTCTTATCCGCGAGCTGCAGAACCACCAAGCTGCGCCGTTCCGGCCCGTCGCGGTCGTCGACCCGGACGTGCGCTCCCACGGGCGTCTCGTCCACGGGATCCCCGTCGTTGGAGGCATCGACGACCTCCCTGAGGTGGCGGCCGCATACGGCGCGGAAGCCGCTCTGTTCGCGATCTCCTCGGCGCCGTCCAGCCTCGTACGAGACGCGGCTCGGGCCGCCGAGCTGGCCCACCTGAGCCTGCGGATCCTTCCGGGTCTCGGTGAGCGGGTGCGCGGTGTGCCGTCCTCCCGCCAGCTGCGTGACCTGCGCATCGAGGACCTCCTCGGCCGCGAGCAGGTACGGATCGACCGGATGGCGACCGAGGCGCTGATCGCCGGCCGCCGGGTGCTGGTCACCGGGGGCGGCGGCTCCATCGGATCCGAGCTCGTCCGGCAGCTCGCGTCCCTCGACCCGGCGGAGCTCGTCGTACTCGACCACGACGAGACCCACCTGTTCGAGAGCGCCAACCGTGTCCGGCCGCTGCTGGGCGATCGCTGCGTCGAGGCGCTCGTCGATGTACGGGACAGGGTCGACCTGCTCACCGCGATGAAGACCCACCGGCCGGACATCGTCTTCCACGCCGCCGCGCACAAGCACGTCCCGATGCTCGAGCGTTTCCCGGTGGAGGCCGCTCGCACCAACGTCCTAGGAACGAGCAACGTCGTGGACGCCGCGGTCGCTGCCGGAGTCGAGCGGCTCGTGTTCATCTCCTCCGACAAGGCGGTCCGGCCCTCGAGCATCCTCGGCGTCTCGAAGTGGCTGGGCGAGCAGATCGTCGCCGAGCGCGCGGAGGAGGGGCAGGCCTTCTGCTGTGTCCGCTTCGGCAACGTTCTTGGCAGCAGGGGAAGTGTCGTCCCGACCTTCCAGCGGCAGATCGCCGAGGGTGGTCCGGTCACCGTGACCAGCCCCGACATGACGCGCTACTTCATGAGCGTCGAAGAGGCGGTGCAGCTCGTCCTTCAGGCGGTCGTGCTGACCCAGCGCCGTGACCTGTTCATGCTCGACATGGGTCAGCCCGTCAAGATCGCGGACTTGGCGCGCTCGATGATCGAGCTCGCCGGATACGGCCCGGGGGAGATCGAGATCTCCTTCACCGGGACCCGGCCGGGGGAGAAACTCGTCGAGGAGCTCAGCGCGCCCCAGGAACAGGTCGTCCCCACCCAGCACCCGTCGGTCCACCGCCTGCTGCCCGCCCGAATGGGCGTCGCAGTCCTCGAAGACGGCCTGCACCTGCTGCGGCGAGCCGTCGCGCAGCGGGATGGCGCAGCGGCCCGCGAGGTCATGTTCGGTCTCTACCGGTGGGCGGAGGAGCAGCGGTTCATCGACCTCAGCGGCGGTCCGGGGCCTGACCTCGAGGTACGGACGGCACCGGCCGGTGCGGGCGGGATCAGGGATCCGTGGATCCACTGAGTGCCTGGCGGGCGGTACGAGCCGTCCGTTGGTGGGTCCTTGTGGTCGTGCTCGTCGGCGGGCTCGTCGGCGTGGTTCTGCCGGTGCCGACCGTCCACGGCAGAGCCACCGACCTCGCGCAGGTCGCTGCCGGGGGGTGGGGGCACTACGAGGCTTCGGCGGTCGTCGGTGTGCCGCCCGGTTCGGACCAGGCGAGCGCCCCAGCTGGGCTCGCCGAGGCGGAGTTCTACGCGAGCAGCTCGGCCGTGAGCGACGCGACGGTGGCTGCCCTGCACCTGCCGGTCTCGGTGGCCGGCCGTCTACCGCGGATCCTGCGGCTGTCGGTCGTCGGCGCCGGGCAGGCACAGGTGACCGGCCTGGGTAGCAGCCCTCAGCAAGCCGCAGACGTCGCCAACGCCTTCGCCTCCGCCCTGGTCGCCCAGGTGTCCCGGGCCGACGCCCAGACCCGCGCCGCGGCGGTCGCGGCCGCGCGCAAGACCGTCGGGAACATCGAGGTTCAGATCGCCTCGACGAGCAAGCAGCTGGCCGCGCTCGGGGCGGCAGCGACCGGTCCTTCCGCCACGGCCATCTCGCTGCGGGACGGGCTCGCCGCGTTGCGGGGCTCCTACCAGGCCGCGTACACCGCCTACGAGACGGCTCAGACCACCGCAGCCTCGGCCCCTCCTACTCTCGCTTCACTGCAGTCGGCGCAGGCCGGCCGAGCCGCGTACCTGGCGCCACGGCGCTCATTGAGCGGGCACCACCTGGTCCGAGGTCTCGCGGGCCTGATCGTCGGTCTTGTCCTGGGGGCGCTGCTCGCGCTGCTGCGGGACCTGCGCCGACCACGGCTGCGGAGCCGCGCGGCAGTTGAGCGGGCTTTCGCTGCTCCCGTGGTCGTCGAGCTTCCGGCCGAGCTGGGCAGTCCCGCAGATGCCGCCGTGCGGCTCGCCCCGACCAGCAGGTCGGCGGAGGCGTACCGGGTGCTCCGGACCGTTCTTGTGGACATCGTCGCCGGGCGTTCCGCCGAGCGCTACGCGACGGAGTCCGGCCCCACGCCGAGAGCGCAGGATCCGGGCAACCGGTCGCCGCGCTACGACGCCGTATCCCTTAACGGTCACACGCTGAACGGGTCGGGCGCGAGGGTCCTCGCCCACGACGGCCGGGACGCCGTGTTCGTCGAGGCGATCCGCCGCGGGCGTGAGAACGGCGCCGTTGCGGCGGGCGGCGCCGACGGGTCGACGGGCCGCAGACCCGAGGCGGCTTTCCATTGGTGGGGTGCACCGATTGTGCTGTTCGGCCAGGTCGACGGCGAGCAGTCGCTGCCGACGGTCGTAGGGAACGTGGCCGCTGCAGTGGCCGAAACAGGCCGGCGGGCGATCGTGGTCCGGATCGCCCCGGCGGGTCAGCGCACTGTGGTGCCTCTCGGGGACGCCCCTATCCCGCGACCCACCGGGGTCCCGAACGTCTGGGTCGTCGAACTCGATGCGCGCGGTGGGAACCAGCTGACGATCAAGATCGCGCTGCGCCAGCTGGCCGCGCGTGCGGACGTGCTCCTCGTCGAGATGGGATCGGTGCTCTCGGAGCACATCTGCGCGGCCCTGGGTCCGCTCGCCGATGTGACCGTCGTGGTGGCCGAGGCCGGTAGGACCCAGACCCGGGCAGCGGCGCAGGCAGCGTTGACCCTTCGCCGGCTCGGCGTTCCGCTGCGCGGCGTGATCTTCACCGGTCTCCCTCCTAGAGACCTCACCGGCCGGCACGACAGCCGGCGCGACTCTCTCCGCCTCCCAGCGGTGAGCAGTGCCTGAGCTGGCCCCGTCCGGGGCAGCTGCACAGCGCTCACTGCGCGACCTCGGTACGGCACCAACCGCTCCGGACCCGGCCTGGCGGTTCCGGCGGCGGCTTGGGCCGGTCCGGGTCGCCCGCGAGCTGTGGGCCGCCCGCGAACTCGTGCGCACGCTGGCAGAGCGCGACATCCGGGTGCGCTACAAGCAGGCGGCGCTCGGCCTCGCGTGGTCGCTGATCACCCCGCTGGCGCTGCTCGTCGCATTCACGATCTTGTTCAACCGCGCCGCACACGTCGCGACAGACGGCGTGCCGTACACGCTGTTCGCGTACGTCGGGCTGATCCCATGGACCTTCTTCTCCTCGACGGTCGGCGCAGGCAGCTCCAGCCTCATCGGGGACCAGGCGCTGCTGAACAAGACCTACTTCCCTCGCGAGATCTTTCCGGTCAACGCCGCCGTCGTCGCCGGGTTCGATGCCCTCACCAGCCTGGTGCCGCTGGCGGTCCTCCTGGCGGTGCACCGCCGGACACCGGGAGCCGAGGTGCTCTGGGCACCGGTCATCCTGATCGTGCTCGCGGCTGCCGCCGTCGGACTCGCGCTGATCGCCTCAAGCCTCGTCGTGTACCTGCGCGACGTCCGCCTGGCTCTCCCACTTGTCCTGCAGATGGGGCTGTTCCTTACTCCGGTCGGATACGACATCAGCGTGATCCCCGCCCGACTGCGCTTGCCCTACGCCTTTCTCGATCCGGTCGCGCCTGTCATCGCAGGACTGCGCAACTCCGTCCTGCTCGACCGTGCGCCCGACCTAGGCCTGCTGGGCGCCGGAGCGGCCAGTGCGAGCCTGCTCTTCTTCGGCGGGTGGGCCCTGTTCAAGCGGCTGGAGACGGGCTTCGCCGATGTCGTCTGACGTACGGAGATCCCTCCCGACGGGTGCCCTCCGCATCGAGCACATCTGGAAGCGCTACCACGCAACGGCGGCGCGGCCGCTGCTGCGCGACGGGCTCCGTCGGCACGCTGACGACTGGATGTGGGTGCTCCGGGACGCCTCGCTGGAGGTCGAGCCAGGGGAGTCGGTGGCGCTGGTCGGCTTGAACGGCTCAGGCAAGAGCACGCTGCTCAAGATCTTGACCGGCGTGACCTTCCCTTATGCGGGGCGGGTGCACACCGCGGGGAGGATCGGCGCCCTCATCGCGGTCCAGGCAGGCATCCATCCCGACCTGACCGGCCGCGAGAACATCTACTTCAACGGGACGGTGCTCGGGCTCAGCCGGAGGGAGGTGCATCGACGGCTGGACAGCATCGTCGAGTTCGCGGAGCTGTCCGACGCCATCGACCGGCAGGTCAAGCGCTACTCCTCGGGCATGCAGATGCGCCTGGGCTTCTCAGTCGCTGCGTTCCTCGAACCTGACATCCTCGTCGTCGACGAGGCCCTGGCGGTGGGCGATGCCAGCTTCCAGCAGCGGTGCCTGGACCGCATGCGCCAGGTTCAGCAGCAGGGCACGACGCTGCTGTTCGTGTCGCACGACATGGCCGCCGTCGAGGCCATGTGCCGGCGCAGCGTCTGGCTTGACCAGGGGGTCGTTCAGGCCGACGGCGACACCCCGAGCGTCCTGCACGCCTACCGGGTGGGCCTCGAGGAGAAGGCACGCGAGCTCTCGGCCCAGGTCGATGACCCGGTGCGGGTGCTCGATGTGACGATCACCGGCGCCGGCCAGGGCCGCCCGAGGACCAACGAGGACGTGGCGGTGTCCTTGCTGCTGCACACCCGCGAGACCCGGACGGTCCGGCTGTCTATCGGTGTCAGCGAGGGCCCGTCGACGCCGATGTTCGTCGTCACCCGGACCGTCGAGCTTCCGGCTGGTCGCTCTGGCCTCGTCTGCCGGCTGCAGGACGTGCCGCTCCCCGCCGGTCGCTTCTACCTTTGGGCCGGTGCTACCGACGCCGCTGACCGCACGCTGGTGACCTGGCGGCCGGTCGCACCGCTCGACGTGGAAGGTCCGCCCCGCCCCCGGGTGCCCGCCGGGGTGATGGTGCCGAGTCCCATCCACGTCGCGTCGTCGTGGCACGGAGCGGGTGCAGAGCCTTCGGGAACCATCCGCGACCAGACCGCCGAGCCGCACCAGATCTCAGAGTGCGCGGGCGACCAGCTCGGCCACCGACCGGCCGAAGAGCCTGCTGTTGCAGGAGGTCTCGAGCCACCGTCGGCCCGCGAGCCCCATCGCACGGGCCGCCTCCGGGTCTGACATCAGAGCGCCGATCGCCTGCGTCCACGCCTTGGTGTCCGCCGGAGGCACGCGCAGGCCGCAGCCGATCTCCTCGACGTCGATGTCGAGGTGGGGCGAGCTCGTGTGGATCACAGGCAAGCCGCAGGCCATGGCGTCCAGCAGCTCCGTGAGCCCGACGTACGGCGCGTCGGTCGCGAGCGGGATGGCGACCACCCGAGCCCGCCGGAGGTACGGCATCACGTGCAGGTAGGTCGTCGGCTCTCCCGGCGGGGCTCCGCGGGGAGAGACCACCTCGACGGAGGGGACGCCGCGGATGCCGGGGGGCGCGCACACGACGGCAGGCACACACATCCCCCCGCGGCGTAGCGCTTCCAGTGCATCGAGCAGGACACCGGTGTCGCGGCGAGTCTTGCCGAGTGAGACGAGCACGTCACCCGGTTCGGTCCGGGTCGCCACCGCACGGAATGGCTCGAACGACAGGTCGGGACCCCACGAGAGCCGGCTGATCGAGGCGCCTGGAGCGAGATCGACGAGCACCTGCGCCTGGCGAGCGCTGAGCGTGATCGTCGCGACCGCGCTGCGCAGGGCGAGGCGCAGGGCCCGCGCGTATGTCGGGGACCGTCCGATGTCGTGGCACAGCGAGACGACGGGCCGGCCAGCTGCGGGAAGCGTTGCAGCTAGCGCGAGCCCGAATGAGCTCCCGAGGTTTGCGGAGTAGACCAGATCCGGGCGGCTGCGCAGGACGGCAAGCTGGGCGGCCACCGGCCCGAGCGCCGCGCCCCGCCGCGATGGTGGCGCGGGCAGGGTCCAGTCCTCGACCTCGAGGTGGGCACCGAGCTCGTTGCTGCCGTACAGATGGTGGTCGGGATAGCGGCCCAGCCGGTGACCGAGCCGTGCGGGAGCGACAGGAAAGTTGTTGACATAGGCCACGCGCAGCCGACGTGGCTTCCTGCCGTGCGGACCGGAGGTGGCTGCCCGGGGGATGCCGGGTGGCTCGGTGGACGCGACGTCGGCGGGGGCAGCAGCCCCGGTCACAGGAAGACCACCCGATGGCGGGCGCTGCCGAGCAGGCGGCCAGTGCGCAGGGCGAGGGCGTGCGCCCACATCCGGCGCCGCCGCCGTACGCCCAAGAGGGGCAGGTTGAGTAGCAGCCATAGCCAGGTCTTCATCGCGAGGCCGGCGTTGCGCGGCATGCCATGGTCGCGGTGACGCCG
>CAJCIY010000003.1 GCA_903970495.1 Candidatus Melainabacteria bacterium
CGCTCACGTGGACCGTGCGGACCGCCTCGATCGCGGCGGTGACCTCGGCGGCGTCGGTGACCGCGGTCAGCTCGTCGGTCGGCGACGCGCCGCCGTGGGTCTCGACCATCTCGAGCTCGGCGGCGGCGGACGGGTACCCCATCGAGACGCGTGCCGTGAACCGGTCGCGCTGCGCCTCGGGCAGCGGGTACGTGCCCTCCATCTCGATCGGGTTCTGCGTCGCGATGACCAGGAACGGCGAGGCCAGCACGTAGGTCACGGCGTCGTGGGTGACCTGCCGCTCCTCCATGCACTCGAGCAGGGCGGCCTGCGTCTTCGGCGAGGCGCGGTTGATCTCGTCGCCGAGCACGACGTTCGCGAAGATCGCGCCCGGCTTGAACTCGAACTCCCGGGTGTCCTGGTTGTAGATCGACACCCCGGTGACGTCGCTCGGGAGCAGGTCGGGCGTGAACTGGATCCGGCGTACGTCGGCGCCCATCGACCGGGCCAGTGCCTTGGCGAGCGTCGTCTTGCCGACGCCCGGCACGTCCTCGATGAGGAGGTGGCCCTCGGCGAGCATGACCGAGACCGCGGTCCGGATCACGTCGTCCTTGCCGTCGACGACGCGGGCGATGTTGGCCTGCAGCCGTTCGGCCAGGCCCAGCACGTCCCCCAGGCCGGTCGAGCCCACTGCCCGCCGCACCGTCACCGGATCCTCCTGCTGTCGTCCACCGCCGACGCGCGCGCCCGCGACCCCTGTCCGGACCGCAGCATCGCAGACGTCGCCCCCGCCGGGTGGGCGTGCGGCAGACTGCCAGCGGTGAGCACCCCACCGGTGGACCTGGTCGAGGTCAACAAGGTCTTCCACGACCACGAGTGCGACTACTACGACGAGCGCTTCGCCATCGTGCACGACGCGGCGTCCGCACGCCGGGCGCTGGCCGAGGTCGAGGGCCTGCTGGGCCGCGCACTGCGCGCCGGCGAGGTGGTCCTCGACGCCGGCTGCGGCACCGGCTGGCTCGCCGCCGGTCTGCGCCGGGCCCGGCCGGACGTCGTCGTCGTCGGCTCCGACCTCTCGGCGGGGATGCTCGGCAAGGCGCGCGCCGCCGGCGGCTGGCCGCTGATCCAGGCCGACGGCACCCGGCTGCCCGTCGCGTCAGGATCGGTCGACGTGCTGGTGTGCCGCGGCGTGCTGCACCACCTGCCCGACGTGCCTGCGGCGCTGGCCGAGTGGCGCCGCGTGCTGCGCGAGGACGGCGCGGTCGTCCTGTCCTCGGAGCCCACGACCGTCGTCGAGCAGCACGGTGCGGTCCTCGTACGCCTGCTGCTCCGGGCGCTCCACAAGCCGCTCACCGCGGAGGAGGACTTCTGGGAGGTCGCCTCGATGGCGGCCAACCTGCACACCTTCACCGTGCCGCAGGTCGAGGAGCTCGGCCGCGCCGCCGGCTTCACCCGACCGGTGCTGCGGACGGCGGACTGGCTCTCGACGATGGTGCTGACCGCGTCGTACGTCACCCACGGGCGGCGCCCGGGGCTCGCCCGCCGGCTGCCGTGGCGCCAGGTCGAGGCGCTGGCCGCGCGCTGGGACGCGCTGGTGACCGACCGGCTGCTGCCGGCCTCGCTCCGTCACACCGTCGTCGGGCGCCTGCAGCCCTAGCCGGCGTCCGCCACCGCCGTCGCCGCCGGTGCTGCTCGGGCGCGGTGGGGCGGAGTGGGGAGTGAGGCCCGCCTCGCGCGGCCGCGTCGACACCGGGTGGGGACCCGCCATCGGCCGGGTGCCGCCCCGCCCGGCTCCGCAAACCCGCTGTGCCGCAGGCGATCCCACCGTCGAAGAGCCCCGTCCACGCGGACGGGGCTCTTCTCGTGCCGGTGGCGTGTCGGGGGCGGAACAGGGTTGACCGTGGGGCGTGGTGGAGTAAAGTGGCGCGCGATGGAAGCCAAGGGCGATCGAGTGGAGGGGCCGTGGACTTCTTCGGCTTCCTGGGCTCGTACGGCCTGCGACTCGACGAGAAGGGCCGGCTCGTCCTGCCTGCCAAGTGGCGTGCCGAGCTCGCGGAGGGACTCGTGATCACGAAGGGGCAGGAGCGCTGCCTGTTCGTCTACACGGTCGAGGGCTTCCGCCAGCGGGCTGCGGAGCTGCGTACCTCCTCCACCAACGACAAGCGCGCCCGCGACTTCCAGCGGTTCTTCTTCAGCGGCGCCTCCGACGAGGTGGCCGACCGGCAGGGACGGGTGACCATCCCCGCCGGTCTCCGCGCGTACGCAGGACTGGACCGCGAGGTCCAGGTGATCGGTGCCAACGGCCACGTCGAGGTGTGGGACGCCGCGGCGTGGGCGGAGTTCGAGTCGAGCCACGAAGGCTCGTACGCGGACATCAGCGAGGACTTCCTGCCCTAGGGCGGGAGCCGGCCGCAGGCCGTTCTCTCCCCCGCTCCACGACGCCCTGGCGCACCTTCCCCGGTGCCAGGTCCGGGAGCGGGGGCGGAGAAGGGCCGGCGGAGGCGACGGGCAGAGCGCGCGCCAGCAGGGTCGGAGCAGGGCCGGAGCAGTCAGGGGAAGTGGATGTCGCAGCACGAGACCGGGCCCGCGCAGCACGTGCCCGTCCTGCGCGAGCGGGTGGTCGGCCTGCTCGCCCCCGCCCTGCAGGCGCCCGGTTCCGTCGTCGTCGACGCCACCCTCGGCCTCGGCGGTCACGCCACCGCGCTGCTCGCCGCGGCGCCGTCGGCACACCTCGTCGGCCTCGACCGCGACCCTGCAGCCCTCGAGCGCTCCCGCGCGCGGCTTGCCGCCTTCGCCGACCGCGTGACCCTGGTGCACGCCGTCTACGACGAGCTGCCCGACGTGCTCGAGCGACTCGGGATGCCGGCGGTACAAGGGATCCTCTTCGACCTCGGGGTCTCCTCGATGCAGCTCGACGACACCGCGCGCGGCTTCTCCTTCCGCCGCGAGGCCGCCCTCGACATGCGGATGGACCCGACCCGCGGGGTGAGCGCCGCCGAGGTCGTGAACGGCTACGACGTGGGTGCGCTCACCCGGGTCATCGGCCGCTACGGCGAGGAGCGGTTCGCCGCCCGCGTCGCCCGCGCGATCGTCGCCGCCCGTCCCGTCGCGACCACCGTCGAGCTCGCCGAGATCGTCCGGGACGCGATCCCGGCGGCGACCCGGCGGGGGAGCGGACCGCACCCGGCGACGCGCACCTTCCAGGCCCTGCGGATCGAGGTCAACGGCGAGCTCGACGTCCTCGCCCGGGCCCTGCCCGCGGCTGTCGATGCGCTCGCGGTCGGTGGCCGCCTCGTCGCCCTGTCGTACCACTCGCTGGAGGACCGGCTCGTGAAGCAGACCATCGCGGCCGGTACGACGGTCGACGCCCCGCCCGGCCTGCCGCTCACCGCGAGTGCGCTCGAACCGCCGCTG
>CAJCIY010000004.1 GCA_903970495.1 Candidatus Melainabacteria bacterium
CCGCTCTACCCGGCGAGCCACTACGCGATGGCGGCGCAGCGCTACCTCGAGGTCTACGGCGTCGACCGGACCGCGCTGGCCGAGGTCGCGGTGGCCGCGCGCGCGTGGGCGCTGCTCAACCCCGCCGCGTACCGCCACCACGCCGGCCCGCTGTCGGCAGAGGACGTCCTCGCCGCACCGCCGGTGAGCTCCCCGCTCGGCACGCTCGACTGCTGCCTGGTCACCGACGGCGGCGGCGCCGTCGTGCTCACCTCGCTGGACCGGGCGCGCGACCTGGCGCACCGACCGGTCGGCGTCCTGGGCTACGGCGAGGCGACGACCAACGTGTCGATGACGGGCCGGGACGACCTGCTCGACACCGGGGCCGGCGCGGCAGCCCGGAGCGCGTTCGCGCGGGCCGGCCTGACGCTGGCGGACGTCGACGTGGCC
This sequence comes from Candidatus Melainabacteria bacterium, assembly GCA_903970495.1. Lineage (GTDB taxonomy): Bacteria > Actinomycetota > Actinomycetes > Mycobacteriales > CAJCIY01 > CAJCIY01. Next base: position 430 of record CAJCIY010000004.1, read on the forward strand.
CAGCTGTACGACTCGTTCACCATCACCGTCCTGCTGACCCTCGAGGCGCTGGGCTTCTGCGCGCCGGGCGAGGCGGCCGACCTGGTCGCCGACGGTCGGCTGCGCCCGGGCGGCGCGCTGCCCCTCAACACCAGCGGCGGCGGGCTGTCCTACTGCCACCCGGGTCAGCTCGGCGTGCTGCTCCTCGTCGAGGCGGTGCGGCAGCTGCGGGGCGACGCCGGCGACCGGCAGGTCCCGGGCGCGGAGGTCGCGCTCGTGCACGGCACCGGCGGCATCCTCTCGACCCACGCGACGGTGCTGCTGGGGGCCGGCCGATGAGCGGACCGCCGCCGCCGGTCGACGCCGACACGGCCGGCTGGTGGGACGCCACGCGCGAGCGCCGCCTGGTGGTGCAGGAGTGCCTGGCGTGCGGCGCGCTGCAGCATCCGCCCCGGCCGCTGTGCCTGACCTGCGGTGGCGTCGAGCTGGGCTGGCGGGAGGTGGGTGGCGGCGCACAGGTGGACGCCTGGACGGTGGTGCACCGGTCGGCCGGACCCGGCTTCGACCCGCCGTACGTCCTCGCGCGGGTCCGTCTCGACGAGGGCCCGCTGCTGCTGAGCCGCCTCGACGGCCCGCCCGGGCACCGGTGCGGCGAGCGGGTGCGGCTCACGTGGAGCGCGCTGCCCGACGGTCGGCACCTCCCGGTCTTCACCGCGCTCGACCCGAGCGCCCCGAACAAGGACTGAGACATGGACTTCCGCCTCAACGCCCAGCAGGAGCTGTTCCGCACCACGATGCGGGAGTTCGTCGACGCCGAGATCCGGCCGGTCGCCCGCGACTGGGAGCAGGAGGGCCGCTACCCCACGGAGATCGTCGCCGGCATGGCCGAGCTCGGGCTGTTCGGCATGACCGTGCCGGAGGAGTACGGCGGCCTCGGGCTCGACCTCGTCTCCTTCGCCATCGTCTTCGAGGAGATCTCCCGCGGCTGGATGGGCATCGCCGGCATCCTCGGCAGCCACGCCCTGTCGTGCGCGATGATCGCCCGGCACGGCACCGAGCTGCAGAAGAAGACCTGGCTGCCGCTGCTGGCGACCGGGGAGCGGCGTACCGGCGTCGGCCTCACCGAGCCCGACGCCGGCACCGACCTCCAGGGCATCCGCACGACGGCCCGGCTCGACGGCGACCACTACGTCGTCTCGGGCCGCAAGACGTGGATCACCAACGCGCGGCACGCCGACCCGCTGCCGGTGCTGGTGAAGACCGACCCGACGGCGACGCCCGCCCACCGCGGCATGTCGATCCTGCTCGTCGACGCCGGCAGCCCCGGGTACGAGGTCTCCCGCGACCTGCCCAAGCTCGGCTACAAGGGCACCGAGAGCTGCGAGATCGTCCTGGACGACGTCCGGGTGCCGCGCGAGAACCTGCTCGGCGGCGTGGCGGGGCGCGGTCTGCAGCAGGCGCTGTCCGCACTCGAGAGCGGCCGGGTCAACATCGCCGCCCGGTCGGTCGGCCTCGCGCAGCGCGCGTACGACGAGGCGCTGTCGTACGCCAAGGAGCGGACCGCGTTCGGCCGGCCCATCGCGCAGTTCCAGGCCATCCAGCTGCAGCTCGCGACGATGGCGACCAAGGTGCAGGCGGCGCGGCTGCTGACGTACTGGGCCGCCGCGGAGGGCGACGCCGGCAACCGCGTCGACACCCAGACCGGGATGGCCAAGATGTTCGCGTCCGAGGTCGCGCTCGAGTGCGCTATCGAGTCGATGAAGGTGCACGGCGGCAACGGCTACTCCCGCGAGTACGAGGTGGAGCGGCTCTATCGCGACGCGATCCTGATGAGCATCGGCGAGGGCACCAACGACGTGCTGCGCACGGTGATCGCGAAGTCGCTGGTGAGCGGCGAGGCGCGCGTCGGGTGACCGTCCACCGCTCCCCGGACCTCACCGTCGAGCCCGCCGCCGCGGCGACGCTGATCGCGCTCGGCGGGTACGTGCACCCGCTGTTCACCGACCCGGGGTTCCTCGAGGCGTCGCCGTTCGCCGCCCGGCCGCTGCCGGGCCAGGCGCTGCTGCTGCTGATGGGCGGGCTGGCCGAGCAGTGCGGTGCCTACGACGAGCGCACGCTCGCCCTGCTCGGGCTGGACGAGGTCGTCTTCCACCGCGCGGCCGTCGACGGCGACACCTTCCACGTCGAGGTCGAGCAGCGTCCGGCGGGAGCGGCAGACGGGCGGGTGACGTCCTGGTGGTGGCGGGCGGTCCGCGCCGACGGTGTCCTGCTCGGCGAGGCGACCGCGCGCTTCCTGATGCGTCGCTGACCGTCCGCCCGGGTCAGCGCGCGGGGACCAGCGGGTGCAGGCACGCGACCTCGTGGCCGGCGGTGAGCGGTGCGAGGGTCACGGTCGCCGTGCGGCAGTCGTCGGCCACCCGCGGGCAGCGGTGCGCGTAGGGGCATCCCGTCTCGGCCGGGGTGGTCGCGCCCACCGCCGTCTCGGGCGCGGGCGCGGGCAGCACGCGCGGGTCGACGTCGAGGCGCGCGTCGACCAGGGCGCGCGTGTACGGGTGCCCTGGCGCGGCGATCAGCGCGGCGGTCGGCCCGCTCTCGACGACGCGACCGCGGTACATGACGACGAGCCGGTCGGCGAGGTACTCGACCGTCGACAGGTCGTGGCTGATGAACAGGTACGCCAGGCCCAGGTCGGCCTGCAGCTGCTGCAGCAGCGCGATGATCCCGGCCCGGACCGAGAGGTCGAGCGAGGACGTGGGCTCGTCGAGGACGAGCAGCGACGGCCGGGAGATGATCGCGCGGGCGATGCCGACCCGCTGCTGCTGGCCGCCCGACAGCTGGCCGGGATAGCGGGTGGCGAGCGCCGGGTCGAGCCGCACCATGCGCAGCGCCTCCGCCACGCGCTCGCGCACCTCACCGGGCGACGGGCGGTCGCGTCGCGCCGTGAGCGGCTCAGCGACCGACCAGCCGACCGTGTGCTGCGGGTCCAGCGCCTCGGCCGGCTCCTGGAAGACGATCTGCATGCGGGCCCGGCGGACCCGCAGCTGCCGCGGCGAGAGCGCCGTCAGCTCCTCGCCCTCGAACCGGACCTCGCCGCACGACGGGGTGATCAGCATCAGCGCGATCCGCGCGAGCGTCGACTTGCCCGAGCCGCTCTCCCCGATCAGCCCGACGGTCTCGCGCTCGCCGACCTCGAGATCGACCGCGTCCACGGCGGTCGTCGTCAGACCACCGCGGTGGAAGGCCTTACCGACCGCCCGCAGCGAGAGCACCTGGCTCATCGCGCGGTCACCGGGTGGTGGCAGGCGGCGGCGGTCCCGGCACCCGGCGTCAGCGCGAGCGCCGGCAGCTCCTCGCAGCGTTCGGAGGATGCCGGACACCGGGGAGCGAAGTCGCACCCCGGGCCGTGCGTGCCGAGCGCCGGCGGGCTGCCGGCCAGCACCGTCAGCGGGTTCCCCGGCTTCGGGACGGACCCGAGCAGCGCCGCGGTGTAGCGGTGCGACGGTCGGACGAACACCTCGGCGACCGGACCGGCCTCGACGATGCGGCCGGCGTACATGACGAAGACCTCGTCGCAGTACTGGGCCACCACGGACAGGTCGTGGGTGGTCATCAGCAGCGTGCGGGACGCGCCGGGGGCGGCGATCAGGTCGAGGACCTGCCGCTGGACGGTGACGTCGAGGGCGGTCGTCGGCTCGTCGGCGACGATCAGGCTCGGGTCGAGCAGCGACGCGAACGCGATCACGACCCGCTGCGCCATGCCGCCGGACAGCACCCCGGCGTGGCCGTCGAAGACCCGGTCGGGGTCCGGGATGCCGAGCGCCGCGAGGCGCTCGGTCGCCCGCCGGCGGGTCTCGGCGCGGCCCGAGGTCGCGTCGTGCGCCTTCAGGAAACGGTGGAACTGGTCGCCCACGCCGAGGACCGGGTGCAGCGCACCGAACGGGTTCTGCGCGACGTAGCCGATGCGTGCGCCCCGCACCGCGCGCAACCGGCGTGCGGGCAATCGCGCCAGGTCGCCCGTACCCGCCAGCGTCATGGTCCGCGCCTCGA
>CAJCIY010000005.1 GCA_903970495.1 Candidatus Melainabacteria bacterium
GCGGCGACGGCGCGCTGCTCACCGCCGACGGCGCGCGGGTGTCCGTACCCGCCTCGCTGGTGCTCGAGGTCGTCGACGCCGCCGGCGAGTGCCCGGGCGAGTGCATCTACGTCACCCGGGCCGGGTCCGACGAGGCGGTCGCCGGACCCGACGCCTGATCTCAGCTGTTGGCCTCGATGTAGGTCTCGGGCTTCTTGTTCGCCGTGCTGACGTGGTTCGGCCGGAAGTGCGCCGTCCGCCACTTCGTCCAGGCGACCGCCAGCTCGGCGCGCGTCTCCAGGCTCGCGTGCTTCCGGAAGTCCGGGAGTGCCTCGCGCTCCTCCTCGGCGATGTGGTCGGAGTTCTCGGTCCGGGCCTCGCCGACCGCGTCCCACCACGGCTTGCTGCCGACCGGGTGCCTGGCCGCCTCCTTGATCGCGTCGCGGATCTTGTTGTGGTCCTCGATCGCGTCCTCGGCCTCGTCCTCGCCGTCCTCGGTCGCCTTCTTCAGCAGCGCCGGGTAGAAGACTTCCTCTTCGCACGCGGCGTGGGCGTCGAGCAGGACCGCGAGCTCCTCCCAGAGGACCGTCAGCTGCTCGTCGCCCTGGGCGTCGTCGAAGGCCGCGAACCGCCGCCGGAGCAGGGCGTGGTCGTCGTAGATCAGCTCGGTCACGTCCAGCACGGTGCCTCCAGGTCGGGTGGGATCGCGAGCCACCTCCCCCGGCACCGAGCGCGCAACCCGGGCGCCGGCCGGTCGCGGTGAGCCGGCGCTTGACCTTGTGCAGCACTTACGGGCCCTTATCGCTGCACAAGGTCCAGGCGTTTGACGTTGTGCACAAGGCGCAGGTCAGAGCGGCCTGATGGACGCATCCGACGTCGCGGGGGGCGCCGGCTCCGGGTACGCGCCCTTCGACGGCCGCCGCTGCCGGCGCGGCGCCGGCACGCCCTCGGCCATCCGCCGGGAGGTGACCAGGAACCCGGTGTGCCCGACCATGCGGTGGTCCGGGCGTACGGCCAGGCCCTCGACGTGCCAGCCGCGGTGCAGCACCTCCCACGGCTGCGGCTCGGTCCAGCAGGTCGCCTCCCGCAGCGTCTCGACGACGCGCGAGAGCTGCGTCGTCGTCGCGACGTAGCAGCAGAGCACCCCCCCGGGTACGACGACCTTGGCCGCCGTGTCCGCGATCTCCCACGGCGCCAGCATGTCCAGCACCATCCGGTCGACCTGCTCCACCTCCGCGCCGGCGACGTCACCGTCGCGCAGGTCCCAGCGTCCGACCGGCCCGCCGAAGAACCGCTCGACGTTCGTGCGGGCGACCGCCGCGAACTCGGGGCGCCGCTCGTAGGAGATGACCCGACCCTCGGGGCCCACGGCCCGCAGCAGCGCGCAGCTCAGGGCGCCCGAACCGGCGCCGGCTTCGAGGACCGTCGCGCCCGGGAAGATGTCGGCGTACCCGACGATCGCGGCCGAGTCCTTCGGATAGACGACGGTCGCGCCACGGGGCATCGACAGCACGAAGTCCTGCAGCAGCGGCCGGAGCGCGAGGTACGCCGTCCCCCCGGTCGAGGTCACCACCGATCCCTCGGGCGCACCGATGAGGTGGTCGTGCTCGAGCGCGCCGCGGTGGGTGTGGAACTGCTTGCCCGGCTCGAGCCGCAGGGTGTGCTTGCGGCCCTTGGGGTCGGTGAGCTGCACGCTGTCGCCGACGGCGAACGGTCCCGTCGTCATCTGCGCCGTCCCTTGAGCCACGACGCGACGTCGGCCTTGCGCAGCACACCGACGAGGGCGCCGTCGTGCATGACGACGTACTCGGCCGCGCCGTCGAGGGCGTCGACGAGGGCCTCGCCGGTGAGGTCGGCGTCGAGCCAGCTCGCCTGCGGCGCGGGCCGGGTGACGCTCGAGAGCGAGACCCACGGCCGGCGCTGCTCGGGTACGGCAGCCAGCAGGACGTCGGACAGCACGGCCGAGGGCTTGCCGTCGGCGCCGAGCACCACGGCCGACCGGCCCAGGTCGGAGGCCCGGCGGAGCGCCTCGGACAGCGGCAGGTCCGACCCGGCCAGGTACGCCGGTCGCGCGAGCCGCCCGGCGACGACGGCCGGCAGCCGGCGGGCCACGGCCGCGCCCACGAAGGCCCCTTGCGCCTGCATCCCGACGAACAGGCCGACGAGCACGGTCAGCAGCCCGAGGCTCGAGCTGCGGAGCTCGAGCACGCCGACGGTCAGCGTCGCGCCGGCGGTCAGCATGCCGCCGACGCCCGCGGCGCGCAGACCGGTGATCTTGTCACCGGTGAGCCGCCAGACGACGGCCCGGACCAGCTGACCGCCGTCGAGCGGCAGCCCCGGCAGCAGGTTGTAGAGGGCCAGCAGCACGTTGATCGCGCCGATCAGGCCGGTGACCAGGTGGACGACGGTGTCACGACCGGTGTTGCCGCTGATCGCGGCGAAGAGCCCGCCGAGGAGGAGGTTGACCATCGGGCCGCTGACCGAGACGAGGTACTGCTCCCGGGCGCTGCGCGGCTCCACGCCCAGCGAGGTCGCGCCGCCGAGAACGGTGAGGTCGACCCGCTCGACCGGCATCCCCAGTCGCAGCCCGACGGCCGCGTGGGCCAGCTCGTGCAGCAGCACCGAGACCAGCAGCCCGACGGCGATGACCGCGGCGGTGAAGCCGACCGCGAAGCCGCCGAGAGCGGGGACCTGGTCACGCACGGCGGGGGCCGCGGTGAACGCGGTCAGCAGCCCCAGCACCACGAACGAGGGCCGGACCCGCACCTGCACGCCGGCCATCTGCACGGTGCCGATGCTACGGGCGCCGGGTCAGGACGGCGGGCGAGGACGCAGCCCGGCGACGCAGAGCCCGTCGACGCCCTCCTCGACGTGGACCAGGTCGTACCCGCCGACGACGGCCGCCTCGCGGACGGCGTCGACGTCGACGGCCGTGACCGCGACCCGCGATGCCGGACGCAGCAGCGGCCGCAGCACGCTGAGCAGCCTGCTCCCGGGAAGTGCTGCGAAGGCGTGGGTCACCGGCGCGCCGCGCAGGGCGCCGGGGATGGTCTCGGCGAGGGCGGCGGCCGACCCGACGAGGACGACACCGGTGCGGCCGGCCGCCGCGCCGGCAGCCTTGACGAGCGAGCCGTTCGGGGTGAGGTCGAGGACGACCGATCCGCTGCGGACACCCGCCACGGCCAACAGGGTGGTACGGACTGCGGGTGTCAGGTCGGCAGGGCGACGGCGCGCGACACCCGTCGGGGTGGGCGGCGCCTCGAGGCGCTGCGGGACCGTCACCAGACCCTCCAGTCGTGTACGGAGGGTCACTGTAGGTCCTGCGGACCGTCACCGCTCGGATGACCGGCGGCTGTGCGTGTCCGCCCCGTGCTGTCGTACCTCCCGCCTACGGTGAAGGCATGTCGGTGGAGGCGCTCGAGCAGCTGGTGGACGACGAGCAGGTCGCGGTCGCCCACGTCCCGTCGCTGTCACCGTCGCGCGCCGCCGACTTCAAGAGCTGCCCGTTGCGCTACCGGTTCCGGGTGATCGACAAGCTGCCGGAGCCGCCGAGCCCGGCCGCGGTCCGGGGCACCGTCGTCCACGCCGTCCTGGAGTCGCTGTTCGACCTCGCGGCGACCGACCGCACCCTCGAGGCGGCGCAGGGCATGGTCGCCGGCGCGTGGTCGGCGCTGCGCGAGACCGAGCCCGACCTCGGCACGCTGTTCGCCGGCGCCGAGGCCGGCGAGGAGCAGGCCTGGCTCTCGAGCGCCCAGGCGCTCCTGGAGAGCTACTTCGCCCTCGAGGACCCGACGCGGCTCGAGCCCGCCGGCCGCGAGGAGCGGGTCGAGGTGCAGGTCGGCGAGTCGCTGACGCTGCGGGGCATCATCGACCGCCTCGACGCCAACGCCGCCGGCGCGCTGCGGGTCGTCGACTACAAGACCGGTGCCGCGCCGAGCGAGGCGTGGGAGTCCAAGGCGCTGTTCCAGCTGAAGTTCTATGCGCTCGTCATCTGGCGGACCCGCGGCGTCGTGCCGGCCGTGCTGCAGCTGCTCTACCTCGCCGACCGCAAGCGGCTCACCTACTCCCCCACCGAGGCTGAGCTGGTCGCGATGGAGCGGCACCTGCTGGCGCTCGGCGCGGCGGTCGAGCATGCCCGTGCCACCGGGGACTTCCGCGCCAGCAAGGGTCCGCTGTGCGGCTGGTGCGACCACCAGGCGCTGTGCCCGGAGTTCGGGGGCACGCCGCCGCCGTACCCGCTGCTGCCGGTCGTCTGACCGAGCACCGCTCGCGGCGCGAAGCGTGTCGGGGGCCTACTCTCGAGAGGTCACCGATGACTTCCCGAGGAGACCTGCCATGGCTGTGACCGTCCCGGAGCCCGCCCGCACCTTCGCCCCGCCGACGTTCGAGTCCGTCGCCGACGAGCGCCAGCACCGCAAGGTCCGCCTCGCCGCCGGCTTCCGGCTGTTCTCCAAGGCCGGGTTCGACGAGGGCGTCGCCGGCCACATCACCGCCCGGGACCCCGAGTTCACCGACACCTTCTGGGTGAACCCGTTCGGGCTGCACTTCTCGCTGGTGAAGGCGAGCGACCTGATCCGCGTCGACCACCACGGCGCGGTCGTCGAGGGCGACCGACCGGTCAACGGCGCCGCGTTCGCGATCCACTCGCAGGTCCACCAGGCCCGGCCCGACGCCGTCGCGGCCGCCCACAGCCACTCGATCTACGGCAAGTCGCTCGCCGCGCTGGGCATCCCGATGCGGCCGATCACGCAGGACGCCTGCGCCTTCTTCCACGACCACTCGACGTTCGACGACTTCACCGGCGTCGTGCTCGACACCGAGGAGGGCAAGCGCATCGCGCATGCCCTGGGCGGCAACAAGGCCGTCATCCTGCGCAACCACGGCCTGCTCACGGTCGGGACGACCGTCGACGCGGCGGTCTGGTGGTTCATCACCATGGAGCGCTCGGCCCAGGCGCAGCTCGTCGCCACGGCCGCCGGCGACCCGATCGACATCGACGACGAGAACGCCCAGGTCACCTACGACGTCGTCGGCACCGAGTACGCGGGGTGGTTCCAGTTCCAGCCGCTGTTCGACCGCATCGTGCGGGAGCAGCCGGACCTCCAGGACTGAACCGTGACCGAGGCCGAGCCGCTGGCCCGGCGGGAGAACGCGAAGGACGGCCCGTCGGCCATCGTCGTCGGCTACGACGCCAGCGAACCGGCTCGCGGCGCGATGGCGCTGGCCCTCGGCCTCGCGCGGCGCGACCGGGCGTACCTCTGGGTCTGCTTCGTCGGCACCATGCCGGCGCTGACCGGCTCGTCCGCGGCGGCCGCGGGTCCGGCCGCCCTCGCGATCCAGTCCGAGTACGACGAGATCTGCCAGGCCGTCAGCAGCTACCTCGCCGAGGTCGGCGTCTCGGGCCAGTGCATCCGCCGCGACGGCGACCCGGCCCGGGCGCTCGAGCGGCTGGCCGAGGAG
>CAJCIY010000006.1 GCA_903970495.1 Candidatus Melainabacteria bacterium
GGGCCTGCAACGGCGCGACCGCGAGGCAGCCGAGCACGGGTATGAGACCGGCATCGTCCGGCGACTGCCCTCCGGTGAGTACATCGAGGTCCACGCCCCACTGCCGGAAGCACCGACACCGCACCTGGTACCCGTCGAGACGACGACCTTCGGCGAGCTGGCCAGCACCATGGGCACCGGAACCTTGGCCATCGAGCACGCCGACTCGGGCGCACTCGCGCGTCGCGGGTTCTTCGGCCGCAAGGCGTAGGGAGAATCCCTCGCATGGGGAGTCGAGCCCCCGACCCGTTACAGCTCGGCCGACGACCATGGTGAGAGCGAGTCGGGCCGAACCCGGCGTGCGCGCCGGCGGCGCTGGCAGCGAGGATCTCCGACAGCGGGATGCGGCTGCGGCCACCTCCTCGAGGGACATCGATCGACCACCCGGCACCGAGGGTCCACGGGGCCGATGGCTACCTCCGAAGATCCGGTGGGAGATCGCTGGCTGCGCGGTCCATGGACATGATCTGGTCGACAGCCAGACGGCGGCCCGCTCTGCGCATGCGTCGCTGCTCCTGCTCGCAGACGGTGAGGTCACCTGGCACCGGTGCCTTCGCTGTGACAGCTGGTTGCCCCTGGACCGGTCGCAGGGGCCCCCGACTCGCGCGGGAGAGGTCACTCTGCCGCTGCGCGGACGCCCCCTGCGAGACCGGTACGTCCTCCGAATCGTCGCTGTCGATCGGATGATCCATGTCTTGGTGTTGGCGGTGGTCCTCGTCGCACTGGTCGGCTTCGCTGATCATCGGGCGCAGCTGCACGGTGACTACGTGCGCGTCCTAGACGGCTTCCAGAGCTCCTCTGGCGGCATCACCAGCTACCCGACCCACCACGGCCTGTTGCACAGTATCGACGAGCTGTTCGCTGTGTCCCCTGCGAAGCTGCACTGGTACGGAACTGCCATCGCTGCGTATGCGACGGTCAACGCGCTCGAGGCAATAGGGCTTTGGGGCGCCCGCCGGTGGGCTGAGTACCTGACTCTCGTCGAGGTGCTCGTGCTGTTGCCACCGACTGCCCTCGAGCTGGCCAACGGGGTCAGCGCGATCAAGCTCGTCGGATTGATGCTCGACCTGCTGCTGGCGGTCTACCTGCTCTGGACGAAGCGGCTGTTCGGTGTTCGCGGCGGCGGTGCGGTCCACCGTGCGGAGAGGGCCACGGACTCCGGGTGGACCGCCTTGGAACGCGTCACGCCGCACCGTTGCTGAGGGTGAGTACGTCGTCGACGGCTCCGCGCTCCGAGCTCAAGCGTTACGAGCCGGACGCCACCGGCTCATCGCAGCCGCGAGCTGGTGGTCGTCGAGAGGGTCGGGGACCTGCATCGGAGGCGGTCGCGTACCGGAACGCATCCCGTCGACGAAGAGGGCCAGGTACCGCCGCCAGAGGTTCGGCGTCTGGTCTCCGGCGAAGTCGGCGACGGCCGCGATCATCAGGAGCAGCATGAGGAGGTCGCTTGCCGCGAAGTTCTCGCGCAAGCCGCCGGCCGCGTGTGTCCGGGCCACCAGCTCCGCCACGAGCGGATAGATCTGCGCACGCAGCGCCGCGACGCGGTTCACCCCGTACTCGGAGCTCAGCATCATCTGCCGCATGCCGCGGTCCTCCGCGAGCTCCTCGCACATGTCGGTGATCAGCTCTGTCAGGCCGCGCCATGGGTCGGGATCTTCGACCGCTGCGCGCATCCGCACCACCTGCTCGTCCATGCGCTGCTCGAAGAGTGCCTCGACCAGGGCCTCACGGTCGGGGAAACGCCGGTAGACCGTCCCCACCCCGAGACCCGCGTGGCGGGCGATCTCGTCGAGCGTCACGTCGATCCCGCGATCAGCGAAGAGCTCCGCGGCGGACTCCAGGACGCGCCTTCGGTTCCGCGCAGCGTCCGCACGAAGCGGACGCTGCGCGGTCGTGTTCTCGGACATGGCCCCACGCTACGCCTACCCGGAGGTCCGGACTCCGGTTAGTGGTACCGTCGTGAATATGGAGATGCCCCCGCCGCTTAGCTGGCGCGCCGGCCGTTGTCGTCCTGCCGCAGCCATCTGCAGGCGGTGGCGTGAGGCCCTCCGCGAGCTCGCCCTCCTGGGCACCCTGCTGGGGATCTATGAAGGAGCGCGCATCCTCGGCGGCCACGACACGGCCGCCGCCCTGCGGCACGCGCATGACCTGCTGTGGGTCGAGCGCTGGTTGCACCTGCCAGCCGAGCAGCACCTGCAGTCCGCGCTGTCGCACTCCGGCTCGCTGACGCGGTTGGCGAACGCCTACTACGCGAGTGTGCATCTCCCGCTGACCATCGGGTGCTTGCTGTGGCTCGCCCTGTTCCGCCGCGAGGTGTACCGCCGCACGCGTCGGGCTCTCGTTGCGGCGACCACGGTCGCCCTGGCTCTGTACCTGCTGGTGCCGGTCGCCCCACCGCGGATGCTGCCGGGGTTCGTCGACACCGCCGCCCGCTATGGCCAGTCCGTCTACGGAAGCCCAGGTTCGCACTCCCTCGCCGACCAGTACGCGGCCTTTCCCAGCCTGCACGTCGGGTGGGCCGTGCTCATCGCCGCCGCCATGATCGCGGCGGGCCGCAGCACGTGGCGCTGGCTCTGGCTCGTGCATCCGCTCGTCACGACGTTGGTCGTGGTCTCGACCGGCAACCACTACTGGCTGGATGCGCTCGTCGGTGCCGCCCTCGCGCTGACGGCGTTCGCCGTCTGCCGGGCGGGTTCGTCCTCGGGACCGACGGCGATCTCGGTGATCGGTGCCACCGACGGCGCGACGAACGCTGCCTCCCTCCGTGACATGCGCCGGGCGAACCTCGCTGACGTGCCCTCCGTCGTCGCCTTGATGGAGACCTCGCCGGACTGGCCTCGTAGCGTCAGCATGCCGCCGGACATGGTGCCTGCTGCTATGCGCCTCGTACTCGCGCACCTCGCCTTGGACCAGGGCGAGGTCTGGGTGCTTGCGGCGGG
>CAJCIY010000007.1 GCA_903970495.1 Candidatus Melainabacteria bacterium
CGCTCGAGCGGGCCGACCGCGGCGGACCTCGCGGCGGTCACGGTCCCGACCGCCGTCGTCGCGCTCGCCGGCGACCCGCTGCACCCGGCGGCGGTCGCCCGGGCGTACGCGGCCCAGCTGCCCGCCGGCCGTCTCACGGTCGTCGACGCGACCGCCCTGCGCGACCTCGGCGACGCCGCGCTGGCGCTGCTGTAGACGGCGTCCGCGGCAGCCGATGTCCTGTCCGTGGACCTGCCCTGCGTCACCTGCGGCGCGCCGACGGCGCGCGACGGCTGGTGCCCGAGCTGCCTCACTCCGGCGACGACGCCGGTCGGGCCGACCTTCCGGCCGCCGCAGACGCTGGGCGCACCCGTGACCACGTACGAGGGTCGCCGGAACGCGAAGTCGTCGCTGACCTTCGGTCCGGTCGGGCGCGTGCTCTGGACCATCGGGATCATCGCGCCTCCGGCACTGATCCTGTGGTGGACCGAGCTGTGGGCGGGCTTCGGCTTCGCCGCGCTGTGGTGGGGCGTGGTGACGCCCTGGGCGCTGCGCGACCTGTGGCGCAGCGGCCGCAGGCGCCGGGTCCTCTAGCGCGTCTCGGTGCGCATGCTTCGCCGCTAGCGCGTCTCGGTGTTGAGCGGGCCGCGGTCCGGCAGCTCGTAGGTCCGCTCCGGCTCGGCCGCCTCGGCCTGCACCGCCTGCTCGGCCGCCTCCGCCACGGGGCCGGCGACGTCCGGCGGCAGCCGCAGCGGCAGCGCGTCGCGCACCGCCATCGCGTCGACGCCGCGGACGACGACGATCTGCCCGAACGCCGCCAGCAGACCCGGCTCGGCGTCGAGGTCGGTCGCAGCCGCCCCCTGGATCATCGCCCGGACGAACCACCGCGGGCCGTCGACACCCAGGAACCGCGCCCGCGGCCGCTGGCCGGACTCGTCGGCGGGGAGCGACGCGCGCAGCTCCCGGCCGTACGGGCCCTCCTCCTCGTCGCTGCTGCCCCCGTCGTTCACCAGCGAGGCGGCGATCTCCTCGCGGATCTCCTGCCAGATGCCGCCCGTACGCGGCGCCGCGAAGCCGGCCACCTGCATGACCGAGGTCGGCGTGCTGAGCGTCACGCCGACGATGCCGCCCGACGTGGGGTCGACGTCGACACGCAGCTCGTGGCCACCGGAGACGGGCACCAGCAGGCCGCCGAGGTCGACCCGCTCGACGTCGTCTCGCGGCAGGTCCTCGACGTCCCAGGGGCCGGTCGGACGCGCGGTCGCGGCCGGCACCACCGTGTCGGCGTGCGGCGCCGAGCCCACGTCGTCCTCGTCGTCGTCACCGGGCTCGTCGTCGAGCTCCAGGTCGTCGCCCAGGTCCTCGTCGGTCTGCTTCCGCTTGCGGCCAAACACCGCTACCTCCCGCTCGATCCGTGGCCGCGCTCGCCTCGCGACGAGTCCGGCAGTGCCTCGACCCGTCGGAACGCGACGCGCTCGACCTGCTGTACGACGAGCTGCGCGATGCGCTCGCCCCTCCTCAGGATGATCGGCGCGTTCCGGTCGTGGTTGACCAGCGACACCATGATCTCCCCGCGGTAGCCGGCGTCGATGGTGCCGGGGGCGTTCACCATCCCGAGGCCGTGGCGGGCGGCGAGCCCCGACCGCGGGTGGACGAACGCGGCGTACCCGTCGGGCAGCGCGAGGGCCACCCCGGTGGGGACGAGCGCGCGCTCACCCGGCGCGAGCTCGACGTCGACCCGGGCGACGAGGTCCGCGCCCGCGTCGCCGGGGTGCGCGTACGACGGCAGCGGGAGCTCCGGGTCGAGCAGGCGGATGTCCACCTGCACGGTCACGGGTTCACCCGCCGGCCGATGCTGGCCGCCACGTCGTCGGCGCTCACCCGCCCGGCCAGCGTGCCCGCGGCCCGGCCCAGGTACGGCGCGAAGTGCGCCTCGCCGACGGCGATGAACAGCCCGGCCGCCTCCGCGAGGACGGTGTCGCCGTCGTACAGGGTCGCGGCGGTGTAGATCTTGCGCCCGGCGACGCCCCGGCAGACCGCGTGGGCGGTGACGTCGGTGTCGATGGGCACGGGCTTGCGGTAGGTCACCTCGAGCTTCCCGGTCACCGCGGCCGTGCCGAGCATGCCGAGCAGGAAGCCCAGCGACTCGTCCATGACCGCGGCGACGATCCCGCCGTGCGCGAGCCCCGGTGCGCCCTGGTGCGAGCCGGTGATCCGCGCCCGGGCGACCAGCGAGACGCCCTCCCCCGCGACGGCGGTGAGGTGCAGCCCACCGGGGTGCTCCGCGCCGCAGGCGAAGCAGCCCGCGTAGTGGTTCGGGATCGTCGCGCCGGGCGGCGGCGCATGGACGGATCGCACCGGCGCGACGGCGTCGTCCGGAAGCGGGTAGCCCTCCGGCACCCGATCGGCCTGCACGGGTTCCGACACGGCGCGACCCTACCGGGCGTGCCACCATCGGCCCGTGTCCGCACCGCTGTTCCGGGAGCGCCTGTCGGCTCCCTGGTGGGCCCACCCTGTCGTCATCGCCGTCGCGGTCATCGTCGCGCTGGAGTCCTCGTTCCTCGCCGGCGGTCTCGCCGCGCAGGGGGTCGTGGTCGTCGTCTTCGCCGTCGCCGGGGAGCTGCTGGTCTGGCGCTACGGCAGCCGCCTGGTCGAGGTCTCCGACGGGTACGTCCGGGCCGGCCGCTTCCGGCTGCCGGTCGCGCAGGTCCGCGCGATAGCGGTGCTCTCCCCCGACGAGACGCGGGTCGAGCTGCGCAGCGGTGACGACAACGTCTACCGCTGCACCCGCAGCTGGGTGCCCGCCGCGGTGCTGCTCGACGTCGACGACCCGGACGACGCCCCGCTGTGGCTGGTCTCGACCCGCGACCCGCAGGCGTTCGCCGCAGCGCTGGCCGACGCGAGCGCCCTGGCCTGACGCCGGTGTGGTGACATGGGCCCCGTGGAGACGTACGCGCGCGGCGCCCTGACCTTCGACGTGCTCGACGCGGGGCCGGCGGACGGCGAGATCGTCCTGCTGCTGCACGGCTTCCCGCAGACCCCGCAGTCGTGGGACCGCGTCGCGCCGCACCTGCACGCCGCCGGCTACCGCACGCTCGCGCCGGCGCAGCGCGGCTACTCGCCGGGCGCCCGACCCGTCGGCCGCCGCGCGTACGCCGTCGACGAGCTGGTCGAGGACGCCCGCGCGCTCATCGACGCGGCCGGCGTGCAGCGCGCGCACGTCGTCGGCCACGACTGGGGCGCGGCGGTCGCCTGGGGGCTGGCCGCCGCCCATCCCGACCGGGTCGCCTCGCTGACCGCCCTGTCGGTCCCGCACACGGCGGCGTTCCTGCGGGCGATGGTCCGCGGCCCGCAGCTGCCGCACTCCTGGTACATGCTCGCGTTCCAGGTGCCGGGGCTGGCCGAGCGGGCCGTGGGACCGGGTACGCCCGGCGGTCGGCGGCGGTTCACCGGTGTGCTGCGCCGGGCCGGGATGCCGGGTGACTCGGTCCAGCGCTCCGCGACCGTGCTGGCCGACCCGGGCGCCTTCACCGCCGCGCTCGGCTGGTACCGCGCGATCCCGTTCGGCGACCCGAAGGACATCCGGGCGAAGATCACCGTGCCGACGACGTTCGTCTGGTCCGACGGCGACTCCTACGTCACCCGTGCGGCCGCGACCGCGTGCGGCCGCTTCGTCGAGGCGCCCTACCGGTTCGAGATCCTCCGCGGCGTCGACCACTGGATCCCGGAGAAGGCCGCCGACCTGGTCAGCCCGATCGTCGTCGAGCAGCTGCGGTCTGCCTCAGCCGCCTGAGCCGGGTCACCCGTGGCCGGTACGGCAGCGACCGGTCCGAGGACCACGGCGCGTACGGCGCGTACGTCAGGGCCGCGAGCTCGACGAGGGCCACGTCGTAGTTGACCCGCCAGCCGGCGAAGTCGGCGAACCCCTGGTCGCGGTCGGCCACCACCGGTGCGCCGGAGTCGGTGATCCGGTCGAGCGCCGCCTCGTACTCGCTGCGCTGGACGGTCACCGGGTCGCCGTACGCGAGCTCCGCCGGCAGCGCGACCCCCTGGAAGGCCGCGATGCGTGACAGCGCCAGTCGCCCGGCACGGATGACGAGCTGGGCCTCGGCCGAGCGCGGCCCGTCGACCGACGAGGCGCGCAGCGAGGCGGCGTCCAGGACCGCACCGGCGGCGGTCACCCACGACAGCTGCGGGTCGGGGCTGCGGAAGAACACCAGCGTCGGGAACGAGGAGTGCGTCTCCTCGACGTCGACGAACCACCGCTCCCAGGCGGCGAACGTCTCGGTGAGCACGGTGTCGCCGCTGCCGATCGAGTACGCCCGCCACACCATCTCGGTGCCGCTCGGCGGGGTCCCGGCGCGGACCGCGAGCCGGGCGACCGGCTGCTCGCGGCGGCTGAACGAGGCGTACACGCTGGGCAGGTAGGTGATCAGCAGGGCCAGCAGGACCAGGCCGAACGAGGCCTCGGCGAAGGTCAGCGCGGTCTGCGGACCGCTGCGGGGCACCGCGAACCCGAGCGTCAGCAGCGACGAGCCGGACAGGGTGAGGCTGTGGCGCCAGCTGCCGTCGTCGAGCGCCCAGAAGGTCGCCGCGCTGGCACCGAACACGATCAGCAGCCAGGCGGTGAGCAGCGCGATGAGCTGCGACGGGCCGAACAGCGCGAAGACCGCGTCGCGCCGCTCGTAGCTCGGCGTCCGGCCCGACAGCATCCGGAACAGCAGGCCGACCGACCGGTCGGTGACCTTCCCGATCCGCGTCGGGGTGGCCCGCGGCAGGATCACGGTGCGCACGGCGGACAGCAGCGTCAGGGCGATGACGCTGACGCCGGCCGCGAAGACGAGCGCGTGGATCGCGGTGTGCAGCGGGCCGGGCATCCGCGCAGTATCTCGGTAGGGTGCGCCGGTGCCCGTCTTGCCCGGTGAGAGCGCGCTCCGCGCCGAGCGGGCGGGGTTCGTCGCGACGCTCGAGTCGCTGTCGCCCGAGGCCTTCGAGTCCGGGCCCACGCTCTGCGCCGACTGGGCTCCCCGCGACGTCGCCGCCCACCTGCTCGGCCTCGACGACGGCCTGACCGACTACGTCCGCGGGCCGTGGGTCCGCCGCGGCAACGCGCGGCAGATCGCCCGCTACGCCGGCGTCGGCCGCGACGAGCTGCTCGCACGGCTGCGGCTGTGGGCGTCGCGCCCCGCGCTGCACGCCCGTGCCGCCGCGCTGTTCCTGCTGGGCGACGTCGCAGTCCACCACCAGGACGTGCTGCGGCCGGCCGGGATCGACTACGCGCTCCCCCGCGCCTCGGCCGCCGCGGTCTACCGCGAGGGCGTCGTCCTGTCAGGTACGCGGCTGCTGACCCATCGGCTGGTCCCGACCGACGGCATCGGCCTGCCGGTCGGCGTCGGCCGCGCGGTCCGCGGGCCGGCCGTCGACCTCGGCCTGTGGCTGTCCGGACGGGCCGGGCTCGAGGCCGAGCTCACGTTCGCGTGACCGCCGCGCCCGCCCCGGTCGACCTGACCGACACCCTCGTGCGCCGGCTGCGGCAGACCCCGAGCGGACCGCTGCTCGCCGGCGTCGAGGGCACCGTGCTGTTCCTGCCGGACCGCGGCACCCCGGCCACCGTCGAGCTGCACCGCGGCCGGTTCGTCCCGCGCCGCGGCCGGCCGGTGCTGCCGCCGACCTCGACCGTCCGGGGCCGTCGCCCCGTGCTCGCGGCGATCATCTCGGGCGAGGACTCCGGCATCCGGGCGTTCCTCGAGGGGGACGTCACCGTCCGCGGCGACCTGTCGCTGACGATGGCGCTCGACGGCCTGTTCGACGAGTCGGCCAAGCCCGACCGGTGGCCGACCGCCGGGCTCGTGACCGCGAACGGCTGCCCGACCGCCTACCTCGACGCCGGGCCCCGCGACGGCCGACCGCTGCTCCTGCTCCACGGCCTCGGCGCGACGAACGCCTCGCTGCTGCCGCTGCTCTGGGACCTCGCCGCAGACCACCGCGTCATCGCCCCGGACCTGCCGGGGTTCGGGGCGAGCGGCGCCCCGCGGGGTTCGTACGCCCCGACGACGTACGTGCCCTGGGCGGTAGACCTCTGCCGCCGGCTCGGCGTGGAGCGGCCGGTCGTCATCGGCAACTCGATGGGCGGCCGGATCGCGATCGAGCTCGGGCTGCAGCGGCCGGACGCGGTCTCGGGCGTCGTCGGCCTCTGCGCCTCGCCCGCGTTCCGGCGGCTGCGGCAGATGGTCCCGGCCGTACGCCTGCTCCGGCCCGAGATGGCACGGTTGCCGATCAAGGCCTCGCACGGGCTCGTCGTCCGCGCCGTGCAGGCGATGTTCAGCCGGCCGGAACGGCTCCCCGACGCCTGGTACGACGCAGCCGCCGACGAGTTCGTCCGCTGCTTCGCCGACCGCGGCCACCGCGTGGCGTTCTTCGCCTGCGCCCGCCAGATCTACCTCGACGAGGCGTTCGGGCTGCACGGGTTCTGGGACACCCTGCCCTCGCTCGCGCCGCCCGCGCTGTTCCTCTGGGGTGAGAACGACCGGCTCGTCCCCGCCTCGTTCTCCCGGCACGTGGCCGAGGCGCTGCCGGACGCGACGTCGGTCGTGCTCGAGGACTGCGGCCACGTGCCGCAGTTCGAGCTGCCGGCGGAGACCGCGCGCCTGGTCCGCGAGTTCCTCGCGAAAAACCCTTGCGTATCGGCCTAGTCTTCGTCCTGACCCGTTCCCGCGCGCTCCCCGGAGGTGGCTGCCATGACCGACCTGCGCCACCCCACCCTCCCGCTGCCGCGCTGAAGCCCCGCGCGGCCCTGCTCCCAGGAGCCCGCGTTGGACCTGCTCTCCCTCGGTGCCGACGACTCGGTCGTCACCGCTCTCTCCGCCCTGCCCGGAGCGCCCGGTCGCGTCGTCCGCGTCGAGCGCAGCCAGGTGGTGCACGCCGGCCCGGCCGGCGAGGCCGACGTCACCGTGCCGCGGTCGCTCGACCACCCGCCGTGCGTCGGTGACTGGGCGACCGTCGAGGCCGGCGCGATCGCCGCGGTGCTCCCCCGCCGGTCGCTGCTCGGCCGCTCCGACGCGGGCGGCGCCGCGAAGCAGCAGGCGCTCGCGGCCAACGTCACCCACGCGCTCGTCGTCGTCCCGCTGACCGCGAAGGTCGCCTTCGGCCGGCTCGAACGACTCCTGACGCTGGTCTGGTCCAGCGGCGCGCAGCCGGTCGTCGTGGCCACGAAGTCCGATGTCGCCGTGGTGGGTCTCGACGGTCTCGCGGACGCCGCGCCGGGTGTCGAGGTCGTCGCCACCAGCACCGTCGACGGCTCGGGAGTGGCTGCGCTGCAGGCACTTGCGGGTCCGGGCGCGACGCTCGCCGTCCTCGGCGCGTCCGGGGCGGGCAAGTCCTCGCTCGTCAACGCGCTGGCCGGTGCCGACATCATGGCCACCCAGGACGTACGCGGCGACGGACGCGGCCGCCACACCACCGTCTCCCGGCAGCTGGTGCCGCTGCCGTCGGGCGGCGTCGTGATCGACACCCCTGGCCTGCGCGCCGTGTCCCTCTGGGCGGGCGCCGACGACGGTCTGGAGCAGGCGTTCGCCGACGTCGAGGACCTCGCCGCCGACTGCCGCTTCTCCGACTGCGGGCACGTCTCGGAACCCGGCTGCTCGGTGCTCGCCGCGGTCGACGCGGGCGTTCTCGACGCCCGGCGGGTCGACTCGTGGCGCAAGCTCGGGCGGGAGCTGGCGTACCAGGCGCTGCGGCAGGACGCCCGAGCGCAGCGGCAGGCGAACCTGGTGTGGCGCAAGCAGCACCGGCCCTCGCGGCCGCCCCGCCCCTGAACCTCAGTCGCTGGGTCGGAGGCGGTGTTCGGCCCAGGCCAGGACCGGTCGGAAGCCGAGCCGGCGGTAGATGCCGGTGCTGGTGCGGTTCGCGTCGTCGGCGTACAGGGTCACGGTCTGCGCACCGCGGGCGAACAGGATGCGGCAGACGTCCTCGACGCACGCCGTCGCGACGCCGGTGCCGCGCATCGACGGCGGCGTGTAGACCGGCCCGATCCGCGCGATACCCCCGCCCGTCGTGCGCCCACCGACCATGCAGCGGACCTCCCCGTCGTCCCAGACGAACAGCGAGCCCTCCGCGAGGCCGGCGCGTGTCCGCGCCGCCGGATCGGGCGAGCGGGTCGTCCCCGCCTCGTCGCCGAACGCGTCGAGCCACGGCACCAGCAGCTCGACGTCGGCCTCGAGGATCGGACGGGTCGCACCGCTCGGACGCGGCCGGGAGTCGGGGACGATGTCCTCCGCCGAGTCGAGCCGGTAGAGCGTCTCGACCAGTGCCGTCCCGGTCGGGCGACCGGTGATCGCGTCCGCGAGACCGCGCGCCGCCTCGGCCGGGCCGACGACCATCGAGGCGTCGGGCAGGTCCAGCAGCGGCGCGAGCGCGGCGGCCTGCGCCGCGGTGACGCCGGTGATGCCGATCGGGTACGGCGGCGTCCGCCACATCGCGCCGACGACCTCGCCGTCGACCCGGCAGACCGCTGCCGTCGCGGAGCTGCCGTCCTGCCGTGCGAGCAGGCCGAGCACGACGGTGTGGGCGACCGGGTCGGACCGCAGGAACGCCCCGGCCGCCTCCTCGAGGGCGGCCAGGTCCGGCAGCAGGTCCCACGTCACGAGGCGAGCATCGCCGAGTCCTACAGTGCCGTCATGGCCATTTACGCGCTCGGCGACCGCGTCCCCGACATCGACCCCACCGCGTACGTGCACCCCGACGCGACCGTGATCGGCGACGTCCGCATCGGCCCGCAGTCGACGGTCTGGCCCGCCGCGGTCCTGCGCGGCGACTACGGGACGATCACCGTCGGGGCGCGTACGTCGATCCAGGACGGGTCGGTCATCCACGCGACCGCGACCGAGCCGACGACCGTCGGCGACGACTGCGTCATCGGCCACCTCGTGCACCTCGAGGGCTGCACGATCGAGGACAAGTGCCTGGTCGGCTCCAACTCCGTCGTGCTGCACAACGTCGTCGTGCACACCGGCGCACTGGTCGGCGCGAACGCGCTGTGCCCCAACAACTTCGACGTGCCCAGCGGCGCGATGGCGCTGGGCGTACCCGCGAAGATCAAACCCGACAGCGTGACCCCGGAGATGATCGCCGGTGGCGCAGCCCTGTACGTCTGGAACGGCGAGCGCTACGCCAAGGAGCTGCGCCGGCTCGACTGAGCGAGGTCGCGCAGGGTCAGCAGCTGCTTGCGCGCCATCACGAGGTCGCCGAGCGGCAGCACCG
>CAJCIY010000008.1 GCA_903970495.1 Candidatus Melainabacteria bacterium
GCGCCGATCGCGCGGGCCCGCTCCGTGGGGGCGAACGACGCCTGCAGGATCGCCAGCGACCCGGGGGTGAGCAGCGCCCCGCCGATGCCCTGCACCAGCCGCGCGGCGACGAGCGTCTGCTCGCCGGGTGCGAGACCGCAGGCGAGGGAGCTCACCGCGAAGATCGCCAGCCCGGTCACGAAGACCTTCCGCCGCCCGAAGGAGTCGCCGAGCGCGCCGCCGGTCAGCAGCAGTGCCGCCAGCGTCAGCGTGTACGCGGTGACCACCCACTGCAGGCTCCGCAGCCCGACGTGCAGGTCGGTGCCGATGTGCGGCAGGGCGAGGTTGACGACGGTCGCGTCGAGC
The DNA here is from genome assembly GCA_903970495.1 of Candidatus Melainabacteria bacterium. Lineage (GTDB taxonomy): Bacteria > Actinomycetota > Actinomycetes > Mycobacteriales > CAJCIY01 > CAJCIY01. The sequence continues at coordinate 346 of CAJCIY010000008.1, forward strand.
TGCGCCAGGCCCGATCCGAGGATGGTCGCGAGCAGCACCCAGCGGCCGGGCGCGCTCGAGACGGTCAGGTCGGGCATGCCGGCCCGGTCCACCGGTGCGTGCGAGGCTTCCCGTCGTGCGCCTCCAGCAGCTGCGGTACGTCGTGGCGCTGGCCGACGAGCGCCACTTCACCCGCGCAGCGCAGCGGCTCCACGTCAGCCAGCCGTCGCTGTCGACGCAGGTGCGGATCCTCGAAGAGGAGCTGGGCGCGGCGCTGTTCGACCGGACCCGCGGCGACGTGGCGCTGACCGCGGCGGGCGAGGCGTTCCTGCCCTGGGCCCGGCAGGCCCTCGCCGACCTGGAGGCCGGGCGTGCCGACGTCCGGGAGCTGGCCGGCCGCCGCCGCGGCCGGCTCTCGCTCGGCGCGACCCCGAGCCTCACCACCGGGTTGCTGCCACCGGTGCTCGCCCGGCTGCACGAGCGGTACCCGGGCATCGAGCTCGCACTGCACGAGGCCGGCTCGCCGGACCTGGCGCTCCAGGTGGCCGCCGGATTGATCGACCTGGCGCTCGTCATCCTGCCGACCGACGTCGCCGGCGTGCACACCGAGCCGCTCGCCGAGGAGGAGCTGGTGGTCGCGGTCCCGCCCGACCACCCGTTCGCCGGACAGGGCCGGCTGCCCGTCGCCGCGCTCGAGGGCGTCCCGCTGGTCGTGTTCCGCGAGGGCTACGACCTGCGCACCCGGACGTACGCGCTGTGCCAGAGCGCCGGCTTCGCACCGGCGCTGGCGCTGGAGGGCGGGGAGATGGACGGCGTGCTCGCGATGGTCGCGGCGGGGCTGGGGCCGACCGTCGTCCCGGTCAGCGCGCTCCGCCCCGACCTGCCGCTGGTCGGGGTCCGCTTCGCCGGCGACGCCCCGACCCGGACCGTCGGGCTCGCCGAGCGTTCCGAGAGGCAGCGGCCCGCCGCGGCGGTCGCCTTCGTCGAGGAGCTGACCGACACGCTGGTCGACGGCTGGCCGGGCGGTCCGCTGGCCGGGCTCCGCGTGCTGTGAGAGGTGGCGTGAGGCAGGACGTGACGCAGGACGTGACGGCCCCGTCGTCACCGGCGCCGGCGCGCGGACATCGACTCGAGCTGCACCCGCCGGCCGCCGCCGCGCCACCCCCGCCAGCCGATCGAGACCACCCCGACGTCGAGCACGAGCGCGATCCCCGCCAGCACGTAGTGGACGACGTGGAAGCCGATGCCGTGCGAGGGCAGATGGTCGTCGGCGACGTTGCGGATCAGTGTGATCCACACGAACGCCGTCCAGGCCGCGACGAGCAGCAGGAAGCCGGACGCCCGGCGCGAGAGCCGCATGCGGTCAGCCTGACACGCCACTGGCTAAGGTCCCGCGGATGACCTGGCGGCGGCGGCGCGCGGCGGCCGTCGTCGCGGCCGTCGCGACGGCGGCCGTCGCGCTCGCCGGTCCGGTGCGGGCCGCGCCCCCGCCGGTCGGCGGACCGCTGCTCGGGTTCACCGGCACCGTCGTCGGCTCGGGCGACGGCGTCGCCGACCCGCCCGACGTCGTGGCCGGCGGCTGGCTGGTCGCCGACCCCGACACCGGGCAGGTGCTCGCCGCCCACGACGCGCACGGCCGCTTCGCGCCGGCCAGCTGCCTCAAGCTGCTCACCGCGCTCACGGTGGTCCCGGAGCTCGCCCCCACCCGGCAGGTACGGGCGACCAGCGCCGAGGCCGCTGCCGGCGGCACGCTCGTCGGCATGGTGCCGGGGCACTCGTACCCGGTCTCGGAGCTGCTGCAGGGGATGCTGATGGTCTCCGGGAACGACGCGGCCACCGCGCTCGCGACCGCGGCCGGCGGCGTCGCCCCGACCGTCGCGGCGATGAACGCCGAGGCGCGGTCGCTGCACGCCGACGACACCGACGCCCGTACGGTCGACGGCCTCGACGCGCCCGGGCAGACCTCGTCCGCGTACGACCTGGCGCTGATCGCGCGGGCGGCCCTGCTGCTGCCGTCGGTCCGCACCGACGTCGCGACGCCGACGGCGACCTTCTCCTCGCCCGGCACCCCGGCCTTCCAGATCCAGAACCACAACCCGCTGCTCGGCACCGTGCCGGGCGTCTTCGGGGTGAAGAACGGCTACACCGTCGCGGCGCAGGCCTCGTACGTCGGGGTGGCGCGCCGCGGCGACCACACCGTGATGGTCGTGCTGCTGCGCACCCGGCCGGACTTCGCCGCGGAGGCCACGGCGCTGCTCGACTGGGGCTTCGCCGCCGACGGTCGGGTCTCGCCCGTCGGGACCCTGGTCGCCCCGGGCGACCCGGCCGCGACCGCGGCGGCGCTGCCGCCGATGACGACATCGGCCTCGGCGACGTCGACGGCCGCC
>CAJCIY010000009.1 GCA_903970495.1 Candidatus Melainabacteria bacterium
GTCGTCACCGTCGCTGATCACCGCGAGTTCCACGCCGATGTCGACCGTCTCGTCCTCATGCACCTTGATCGCGCTCAATACGCCTGATGCGGGCGAAGGGACCTCGGTGTCGACCTTGTCGGTCGAGACCTCGAGCAGCGGCTCGTCGGCCTCGACGTGGTCGCCCTCCTGCTTGAGCCAGCGGGTGACGGTGCCCTCGGAGACGCTCTCGCCGAGGCGCGGCATCGTGACGGAGACGGCCATGTCGAGTGTTCTCGCTCCTCGCTGGGTGGGGTGTCAGGAGTGGTGGATCAGGAGTGGTTGTGGAGCGGCTTGCCGGCCAGGGCCAGCGCGGCCTCACCGATGCCCTCGGACAGCGTCGGGTGGGGGTGGATCAGCTGCGCGACGTCCTCGGCCTCGGCATCCCAGTTGGTGATCAGCTGGGCCTCGGCGATGAGGTCGCCCGCGCGCGATCCGACGATGTGCACCCCGAGGATCGGGCCGTCCTTGGCCGCGACGAGGGTGGTCGAGCCGGCGGTGCCGAGGATCGCGGCGCGGCCGAGACCCGCCCAGTCGAAGACCGAGGTCACGACCTCGTGGCCGGCGGCCTTGGCCTGCTCGCTGGTGAGGCCGACCGAGGCGACCTCGGGGTCGGAGTACGTCACGCGCGGCACGTTGATGTAGTCGACCGGCCGCGGGTCGAGGCCGGCGAGGTCCTCTGCCAGGAAGATGCCCTCGGCGAATCCGACGTGCGCCAGCTGCAGGCCGGGGCGGAGGTCGCCGAGCGCCGAGATCGTCGGGATGTTGGTGCGCAGGCGCTCGTCGACGAGCACGAACCCGCGGTCCATCGCGACGCCGACCTCGTCGTACCCGAGGCCGTCGGAGACCGGCCCACGACCGACGGCGACGAGCAGCAGCTCGCCCTCGACGGTCTTGCCGTTCTCCAGCGAGACCGTGACGCCGGAGTCGGTGACCTTCACGCCGGTGAACCTCGAGCCGAGCTCGTAGCCGATCTTCCGGCGGCGGTACGCCCGCTCGAGCAGCTTGGAGGACGACTCCTCCTCGGCGGGCAGCAGGTGCGGCAGCCCCTCGACGATCGTGACCTCGGCGCCGAAGCTCTTCCAGACGCTCGCGAACTCGACGCCGATCACGCCGCCGCCGAGCACGACGACCGAGCCCGGGACGTGGTCGAGCGCGAGCGCGTCCTCGGAGGTGATGACCTTCTGGTGGTCGATCTCCAGGCCCGGCAGGCTCCGCGAGTACGAGCCGGTGGCGAGCACCACGTGGCGGCCCTCGATGGTGCGGTCACCGACCTGGACGGCGGTGGGGGAGACGAGCTTCCCCTCGCCCTGGACGACCTCGATGCCGCGGCTCTTCACCAGCCCGGTGAGGCCCTTGAACATCCGGTCGACGACCTTGCCCTTGTACGCGTTGACGCCGGCCATGTCGATGCCTTCGAGCGAGGCCTTCACCCCGTACGTCTCCGACTCGCGGGTGCCGTCGGCGATCTCCGCCGCGTGCAGCAGGGCCTTGGTCGGGATGCAGCCGCGGTGCAGGCAGGTGCCACCGACCTTGTCCTTCTCGACCAGCACCACCGACAGCTCGAGCTCCGCCGCCCGGAGCGCGCAGGCGTACCCGCCGCTGCCGCCGCCGAGGATGACCAGGTCGACCGGGCCGTCTGCCATGCGGGTGGTGCCTCCTGAGCTCGTCGTGGCTGCGTGTCGCGTGCGTCCTGCTCATCCTCGCACCGCGCGCGTCTCAGCCGCGGCACAGGGTCATCCGGCACAATCCTGCGAGGAGATCGGGTGTTCCGGCACGGGGCGGAGGAGTCGGTGGCGCTGTTCGGCAGGCGGCCTCGGCGGGCGGCGGAAGCCGCGCCGCTGCGACGGCGCGGCGGCATCGACGACGGTGACCGTGAGCACCTCGAGGCGTTCCTGGGCTCCCGTCGCGGCGTCGAGGCCTACCTCGAGCCGGCGACCACCGTCACGCCCTTCACGGTCGTGCTCGTCGCGCACGACGGCGAGTGGACGCGGCGTACGTGCGGTGACCCCGAGGACGCGGAGCGGTTCGCGCGGCGGCACGACCTCCCGTTCTACGACGTCCGCGCGACCGGCTACCCGCCACGGATGCGGGCGTGGTCGTCGGCGCGCAGCAAGGCCGGCGGCGATGGCCAGCCGGCCGCCGTCCGGCGGCGGCCCGAGGACCACGAGATGCCGCCCGACCCGTTCGCCTAGGACCGCGGCGCACGGGCCACGGGTGGGCTACGGATGTGCGCTACGGGATGAAGGACTCGACGACGCCGACAAGGGTCCGCAGCCCGAAGGCGGTCGCACCCTTGGGCACGGCCCCGTACGCCTCGCCGCCGTGCCAGGAGGGCCCCGCGATGTCGAGGTGTGCCCACGGGATGCCCTCGGGGACGAACGCCGCGAGGAAGTGGCCCGCCACGAGCATGCCGCCGTCGCGGTTGCCCGCCGGGCCGACGTTCTGCAGGTCGGCGACCGGCGAGTCGAGCTTGTCGCGCAGCTCCGGCGGCAGCGGCATCGGCCACACCGCCTCGCCCTCGCCCGCCGCGGCGTCGGCCACGGTCTGCCGGAAGCCGTCGTCGTTGGCCATCAGGCCGGCGACCCGGTTGCCGAGCGCGACCACCTGCGCCCCGGTGAGCGTCGCGATGTCGACGATCGCGTCGGGCGACTCCTCGGCGGCGCGGGCCAGCGCGTCGCCCAGCACGAGTCGCCCCTCGGCGTCGGTGTTGAGGACCTCGACGGTGGTGCCGCCGTACATGGTCAGCACGTCGCCGGGCCGGGTCGCCGTGCCGCTGGGCATGTTCTCCGCCGACGGCATCCAGGCGGTGACCGCGACGGGCAGCTTCAGCCGCGCGGCGGCGATCACGGCGGCGAGCACCGTCGCGGCACCGGCCATGTCGGTCTTCATGGTCTCCATCGAGGTCGGCGGCTTGAGCGACAGGCCGCCGGAGTCGAACGTGATCCCCTTGCCCACGAGCGCCACGTGCGCGGTCGCCTTCGCCGGCGCGTACGAGATCTTGGTGAGGCGCGGCGGGTTCCCGCTGCCGCGCCCGACGCCGAGGATGCCGCCGTACCCGCCCTTGGCGAGCGCCTTCTCGTCGAGCACCTCGACGGTCAGCCCTGCCTTCTCGGCCGTGGCCTTGGCGGTCGCGGCGAGGACCGCCGGTGGCAGGTCGCCGGGCGGGGTGTTGACCAGGTCGCGGCAGAGCGCCGCGGTCTCGGCCAGCACCCGGCCCCGCTCGATCGGCGCCTTGGCGCTGCGGGTGTCGGCGACGGCCACGACGACGCGACCGATCGCGGCCTTCCGGCCCGCCTTCGAGGTGTGCCGGAAGTCGACGAAGTCGTAGCCACCGGTCAGCGCACCCTCGGCGACCGCGGCGAGCGAGGCCGCGTCGTCGACGGGCAGCGCGAGGATCACGGTGGCGGACCCCTTCAGAGCGCGGGTCGCCACGGCGGCCGCACGCCGCAGCGCGTCCGGGCCGGCCGCCGCGTCGCCGACCCCCACCGCGAGCACCAGCGGCGCCTTGAGGACACCGGCGGTCGCGACGCGGCGTACGTCCCCGGCCTTGCCGGT
>CAJCIY010000010.1 GCA_903970495.1 Candidatus Melainabacteria bacterium
TCGGGTACGCGACGATGCGCCGGTGAGCGAGCTGGCGCGGCCGGGGCACCTCGCGCCGCCGCCACCGGCCGACGCGGTGCTGCTCGTCGTCGCCATCATCGGGGTCTCCACCAGCGCGCCGCTCATCGCCGCGACCGCTGCGCCCGCGCTCGCCATCGCCTTCTGGCGCAACGCGATGGCGACCGGCGTCCTGCTGCCGTGGTCGGCGGCCAGCCGGACGAGCCGCGCCGAGCTGCGCGGGCTCCGCGGCCGCGAGCGCCGGTACGCCCTCGCGGCAGGCGTCCTGCTCGCGGCGCACTTCGCGACCTGGGTGCCGTCGGTGACGTACACATCGGTCGCGTCGTCGACGGCGCTCGTCGCGACGCAGCCGGTGTGGGCCGCCCTGCTCGTCCGGGTGCGCGGCGGCTCGCTGCCCCGCGTCGCCTGGACCGGGATCGGTCTCGCCGTCCTCGGCGCCGCGGTGCTCACCGGCGCCGACGTCGACGTCAGCGCGCGGCACCTCGTCGGCGACCTGCTGGCGCTGGTGGGCGGCGCGTTCGCGGCCGCGTACGTCACCGCGGGCGGCGAGGCGCGCCGCAGCCTCGGGACGACCGCGTACACGACCGTCTGCTACGGCGTCTGCGCGGTGCTGCTCGCCGTCGTGTGCGTGGTCGGCCGCCAGCACCTCGTCGGCTACCCCGCGGCGACGTGGGTACGGCTCGCCGCGCTCACCGTCGGCGCGCAGCTGCTCGGCCACAGCCTCATCAACCGGGTGCTGCGCGCGACCGGGCCGCTCGTGGTCAGCCTCGGCATCCTGTTCGAGGTCCCCGGTGCGACGGTCATCGCGGCGATCTTCCTGCACCAGGGCGTACGCCTGGCACAGCTGCCCGGCGCCCTGCTGCTGCTCGCGGGCATCGCCGTGGTCATCCGGGGCGGCGGCCGGGCCGAGCCGGTGGAGTGACGCCGGTGGAGTGACGCAGCGGCCGCGGGGGATGATGCCGCCCATGTCGAAGGCGACCGTCCGTTCCCGTCGTTCCTGCCTGGCCGTCCCGGGCAGCAACCCGCGCTTCCTCGAGAAGGCCAAGGGGTTGCCCGCGGACCAGGTGTTCCTCGACCTCGAGGACGCCTGCGCGCCGCTCATGAAGCCGCAGGGCCGCAAGAACATCGTGGCCGCGCTCAACGAGGGCGGCTGGGGCGAGAAGGTCCGCGTCGTCCGCGTCAACGACTGGACGACGGAGTGGACCTACCGCGACGTCATCGAGGTCGTCGAGGGCGCCGGCGCCAACCTCGACTGCATCATGCTGCCGAAGGTGCAGGACGCCGCGCAGGTCGTCGCGCTCGACACCCTGCTCACCCAGATCGAGAAGACGGTCGGCCTCGAGGTCGGCCGGATCGGCATCGAGGCGCAGATCGAGAACGCCGTCGGCCTGGTCAACGTGGACGCGATCGCCGCGGCGAGCCCGCGTACGGAGACGATCATCTTCGGGCCGGCCGACTTCATGGCCTCGATCAACATGAAGTCGCTCGTCGTCGGCGAGCAGCCGCCCGGCTACGACGTGGGCGACGCCTACCACTACATCCTCATGCGCATCCTCATGGCCGCTCGGTCCTACGGGCTGCAGGCGATCGACGGCCCGTACCTGCAGATCCGCGACGTCGAGGGCTTCACCCGCGTCGCGAAGCGGTCCGCGGCGCTGGGCTTCGACGGCAAGTGGGTGCTGCACCCGGGACAGGTCGACGCGGCCAACGAGACCTACTCGCCCTCGCAGGAGGACTACGACCACGCCGAGCTCATCCTCGACGCCTACGCCTTCTACACGTCCGAGGCCGGCGGCATGAAGGGCTCGGCCATGATCGGCGACGAGATGATCGACGAGGCCAGCCGCAAGATGGCGATCGTCGTCGCCGGCAAGGGCCGGGCGGCCGGGATGGAGCGCACGACGTCGTTCACCCCGCCCGAGGGCTGAGGGTGGAGGCGTACGCCGGAGCCCTCCTCACCCGCTTCTACGCCGCGATCGACGCCCGCGACGCGGACGCCGCGGTGGCTCTCATGACGCCCGACGTCCGCTGGCACGTGCTTGCGGACGGGGCCGCGGCCGCGGCCAGCGTGACCGGACGCGAGGCGGTCCGCGACTGGCTCGACGAAGCCCTCGGCGGCTACGACTCCCTCGTGCAGACGATCACGGCGGTCCGGGACGAGGGCACCGCCGCCGCCGTCTTCACCTCGGCGGAGACGCTGCGCGCCGGCGAGCGGACCACCAGCGCGTGGCTGGACTCCTTCCGCTTCGAGGACGGCCTGATCAGCGAGCACGTCAGCCTCCGCATCGGCTGAGACCCCCCGGGGCGCGGTCGGCACGCTACGGTTCGCCGGCCACTGCCCGCCTTCTGTCCAGGGAGCCTCTTCGTGCCTGCCGCCGCCCGTACCCGTCCGCTCCGCCACCGGACGGTCGCGCTCGCGATGGTCCTGGCCGCGGGGAGCGGTGCCGGCATCGCGGCGTGCGGCGGCAGCAGCGGGGGCCTGCCGAGCGTGTCGGCCATCGCCGGCAAGCTGACGGGTGACGCCGACTTCAAGGGCGCGAACCAGGCGACGATCACCTGCATCGCTGGCGTCCTCCGGCAGTACGCCAGCGCCGCGAGCCTCAAGAGCTACGTCAAGAGCGGCAACACCGACGACCTGGACGGCACGGACGCCAACGAGACCAAGGCCGAGGCGGGGACCAAGGCCTGCGTGGCCAAGTACCAGACGGCCGGCTAGGGGATACTCGTCGGTAACGCACCCGAGCGAAGGAGCTCCCGATGGCCCGCCTCGCCCAGACCGCCGGTCTGACCGACATCCAGACCGAGATCCTGCGGACCGTCCGCGACTTCGTGGACAAGGAGATCATCCCGCACGCGACCGACCTCGAGCACAAGGACGAGTTCCCCGAGGCGATCGTCGAGGGCATGAAGGAGATGGGCCTGTTCGGGCTCATGATCCCGGAGGAGTACGGCGGTCTCGGCGAGTCGCTGCTCACCTACGCGCTGACGGTCGAGGAGATCGCCCGCGGCTGGATGAGCGTCTCCGGCGTGATCAACACCCACTTCATCGTCGCGTACATGCTGATGCACCA
>CAJCIY010000011.1 GCA_903970495.1 Candidatus Melainabacteria bacterium
GACGACGGCCTCGGTGTCGCGCGAGGTACGCGTGCGCATGGGCTCATCGGTGCTGCTGGCCGAGTCGTTCCACGTCCCGCCTGCAGGCACGAGCAGGGCCGGGTTGGACGAGGCTGTGAGAGCGCGGAGCGCCTCGCTGACTGGGGTGAGCATTTGGCCGCCGAGTCCGTTGCTGCCGCGCGGTGTGTACGGCCGCATGACGAGCGGTGGAAGCGCGACGCCGGTTTCGTTCCGCGCGGTCTGCGTGCGCATGACCTCGTCGAGCAACGTGACGGTCTTGCCGTCGCGGCCCTCGACCGGGACGAGCATCCCGGGCGCGAGCGCGACCGCCTTCGACGAGGTGGTGTGCAGCGCGCGGAGCGGCTCGGTGTCGGCGGGCCACGCGCGGAAGTAGCTGCTGCCGGTCGTGGCGCCGTCGTACGCGTTGCCGGCGGCCTCGAGGTGGATCGGTCGGGCGTAGCGGGCGAGACCGGCTGCGATGCGCGCGCGGGTCTTGTCGGCAAGTGGACGGGTGCGGTCGCCGATGCGCTCTCCGGCGAGCGCCCAGTCGATCGCGGCCGCGGCTGGGAGGACGTACGGCTCGACCGGCTTCCAGCAGCCGGCGGTGGAGCAGACGTACACGTACTGGGCGCGGTAGCGGCCCCACGGCCGCTGGTCGTGCTTCTTCCACGACTGCCGGGCCTCGACGACCCGGTCGCAGCGTCCGCACCACGCCGGCGGGCGCACCTCGAGGTCCGGGCAGCGGAGTTGCTTGCGGTGCGCGACGACGTACATGCGGTCGCGGGACTGCGGCGCCGGGATAACGCCACCCTCGGTGAGGTCGCCCGCGTGCATCGAGTTGAGGAAGACGGTGTGCGCGCAGTAGCCGAGCGACGTGAGCGCCATCCACCAGGCGTCGAACAGCTCCCACTTCGCGGCGTCGACGACGTTCTCGACGAGGACGACGTCGTACCGGTGGTGCTCGGCGAACCGGACGACGTCCCACATCGTGGCGCGGGAACGCTCGGCGGCCTCGTCGGGCAACGGTGGTTCGTCGAGCGTGCCCTGGCCGGTGATCCGCTTGCGGCCCTTCGCCTGCGAGTGGTTCGTGCACTCCGGCGAGCCCCAGAGGATGTCGGTGCGCGGGTAGCGGCGGGGGTCGACCTGCGAGATGTCGGCGGTGTCGTGGTCGGTCTCGGGGAAGTTCGCGTTGTGCGACTCGACGGCGAGCTTCCAGTGGTTCGCGGCCATCCGGATCGTGGCGCCGCGGCCGGCCATGCCCGACGACGAGCCGCCAGCGCCGCAGAAGAGATCGGTCACGGTCGTCATGCCGCACGCTCGCGGTGCTGGGCGGCGAGGCGCTGGGCGTCACCGCGGACCGGGTACGGCTTCGAGTGGAGCTGGTCGGGCCAGTACCAGCCGCACGAGCAGAACGGCCACCAGCCGGACGGGTACTCGACAATGCCGGTCGTGTGCGTTGCCGGACCGGCGTCGTCGCGGACCTGACATCCCACAGGTCGCTCGGCCAGCCCGGCAACGGAGGTGCCCGCGGCAACGGCAGGGGGGGTTGCCGCTGCCGCGGGAGTCGTGGTGGCGCTCACTGCGCGTCCTCGTCGAAGAGGTCGACCGCCCAGCCGAAGCCGACGACGAGCAGGAGCGCAGCGAGCAGGTCGGCGACAACGACCAGGACGATGAGGCGCAGCGGCTTCATGCGGCCACCGCCGCGACCTGCTCGGGGACGTCGACCGTGCACGGCGGGCAGAGCAGCTGCCCGCCGGCGAGGAGCCAGCCTTCGAACTCAAGCAGGTCGGTGAAGTCGGCCGGGTCGAAGTCGGCGGCGGCGATCCGGATCCGGTCGCAGCTGTCGCAGATCGCGACGGCGTGACCGACCGCCGTGTAGCCGGTCATCGGAAACCACCCGCGCTAAACCGGGCGATCCGGTCGTCGAGCGTCTGCCGAGGCTGGCGGCGCTCGGCGGCGATGTCTCGCTTCGGGGCGAGCTCCTCGAGGTAGTAGCGGATCGCGACCCGGGCCTGTTGGTGGGCGTGGGTGCCGGTGCGAGTCTGCCGGTAGTGGTCGCGGAGCTCCGGCGACAGCTTCTCCATGCACGGTGAGCAGCACGGGGCGGCAAGCATGATCCGGCTACCGCAGTCGCCAGGGCACGGACGAGTCGCGGGCAGCGACGGGGCGGCGTTCATCGGTGAGGTCCGGTCTGGCAGCCCTCAACCGTCCCGGCCTGCGTCGGGTGCTGGTGGCACCACGACGTCTGCCGGTGCTGGCCGAGCAGGAACATGCCGACGACGAACGCGGCCAAGACGAGCAGCGTCAAGACATCGCGGAGCAGCTGGCCACGGCGCGTCAAGCGCAACGGCCGGTAGCTAACCTGCGGCGGGTCGAGGTACACCAGGCCGTCGACGACGACCCGCGGCAGCCGCACCGGTCGCAATGGCCGCTGCTCGCGCCACTCGGAGGCGGTCACAGCGCCATTCCCGACGGCGGGACGATCAGACCGCTCGCGGCCTGCTTGCCGGCTGCGCGGAGCTGACCGCCGATCTGCTGCGCCGGTTCCGGGTCGAGGAAGAAGACGCTCACACCCGACGGGTGGTTGACCGACAGGACGACCTTCCGGCCCTGAGGGCCGTCGGCGTGGGTGATGGTGAAGCTGGTAGGGACCAGCTGCGGCGGGACGATCTGCGGGTCGGCGGCCGCGGCGCTGGGGTGGCTCATCGGCGCGGTGCCTTCCGGACCAAGCCGAGACCGTGGGTGCGGAGCGCGTCGACCACGCCGAAATGCC
>CAJCIY010000012.1 GCA_903970495.1 Candidatus Melainabacteria bacterium
GCTCGATCGTCGCCTTCGTCGCCTGCGACGACGAGCCGCTGTTCCTGCCGCGGCCGGCCGACGTCGACGCGCGCCTGGACCGCACCCTCGACCGCTGGGACTCCTGGGGCAGGCAGTTCGGCTGGGACGGCGAGCACCGCGACCTGGCGATGCGCAGCGCGCTCGCCCTCAAGCTCGTCACCGACTCCGACAGCGGCGCGATCGCCGCCGCCGCGACGACCTCGCTGCCCGAACGCATCGGCGGCGACAAGAACTACGACTACCGGTACGCCTGGATCCGCGACCTGTCGTTCAGCGTCGACGCGCTGCTCGCGTGCGGCCTGCACGAGGAGGTCCATCACGCGATGTCGTGGCTGCTGGCGGCGATCCGCCGCCACGGCGGCCGGCTCCGGCCGTTCTACTCCCTGGCCGGCGGCCTGGACCTCTCGCAGCGCGAGCTGCCCCTCGACGGCTACCGCGGCAGCCGGCCCGTCGTCGCCGGCAACGACGCCGCCGACCAGTGCCAGCTCGGCATGTACGGCGACCTGTTCCACACGCTCTGGCAGTGCTTCCGCGGCGGCCACGCGCTCGGCGCCTCGGCCGGCCAGCTGGTCGCCAACCTGGCGGACTCGTGCTGCGACGACTGGCGTCGCGACGACGCCGGCATCTGGGAGCTGCCGGCGGAGAAGGCGTACACGGTCTCGAAGATCGGCTGCTGGGTGGCGCTCGACCGCGCCTGCGCACTGGCCGACGCCGGCGAGGTCCCGGCCTGGCACCTGCCGCGGTGGCAGGCGGAGCGCGACGCGGTTCGCGCGTGGATCGAGGCGAACTGCTGGTCGGCGGAGCTCGGCAGCTACACCATGGCCGCGGGCAGCGACGACCTCGACGCGTCCGTGCTGCTCATGGCGCGGACGGGGTTCGACCGTGGGGAGCGGCTCGCCGGCACCGTCGCCGCGATCGCGCGGGAGCTCGCGCCCGCACCCGGCAGCCCGCTGCTCTACCGGTACTCCGGGATGCAGGCGGAGGAGGGGACGTTCCTCGCGTGCGCGTTCTGGATGGTCGAGGCGCAGGCGTACCTCGGCGACGACGCCGGGGCGCGCGAGCGCTTCGCGGCGCTGCTGCCCTGGAGCACCGACGTCGGCCTGTTCACCGAGCAGGCCGATCCCGACGGCACGCTGCTGGGCAACCTGCCGCAGGCCCTCACGCACCTGTCGCTCATCAACGCCGCGGTCGTGCTCGACGGGATCGACCCGGTCGGCTGAGCCCGTACGGTCAGCCGGCGGCGAGGGTGGGCAGCAGCTCCTGCTGCGCCCACTCGAGGAACCCGGTCTGGTGCTCGCCGCCGATCTGGACGACGGCGACGTGGGTGAAGCCGGCGGTCTCGAAGGCCCGGACCGCCTCGACGTGCGCCGCCACGTCGGGTCCGCACGGGATCGACTCGGCGACCTGGTCCGGCGTGATGAGCTCGGTCGCGGCCTCGAAGGCCTGCGGTGTGGGCAGGTCCGCGTTGACGCGCCAGCCACCGGCGAACCAGCGGAACTGCTCGTGCGCCCGCGCGACCGCCGCGCCCTCGTCGGGGTCCCAGCAGATCGGCACCTGACCGACCTTCTGCATCGCGGCCGGCACGCCACCGGTCAGGTCGGCGTCGGGCTCGACGGCGATCAGGAAGTCGGCGTGCTCGTTCGCGATCGCGAGCGACTTCGGTCCGGAGACCGCGACGCCGACGCGGGGCGGCTGCTCCGGCAGGTCCCAGAGCTTCGCGGCCTCGACGCGGAAGTGCTTGCCCGCGAAGTCGACGACCTCGCCCGACAGCAGGCCGGTGATGATGGTCAGCGCCTCGCGGAACATCTCGTGCCGGGCACCGACCGACGGCCAGCCACGCCCGACGACGTGCTCGTTGAGGTTCTCGCCAGCGCCGAGCCCGAGGCTGAACCGGCCCTCGGAGAGCAGACCCATCGTCGCGGCGAACTGGGCGACGACGGTCGGGTGGTAGCGGATCGTCGGACAGGTCACGTACGTCATGAGCTCGAGCCGCTCGGTCGCCTGCGCCACCGCGCCGAGCATCGGCCAGGCCTGCGAGGCGTGGCCCTGGCTCTCCAGCCACGGGTTGAAGTGGTCGCTGGAGACCGCGAACGCGAAGCCCGCCGCCTCCGCCGCGACGGCGTCGCGCACCAGCGCGCGCGGGTCGGACTGCTCGGTCATGAGGGTGTAGCCGTACGAGGTCATGACCGCTCCGATGCCCGATCGGCGGCGGGAAACACCGCGGTCAGCGCGCCTCCCGGACGACGTCGCGGGCCGCCTTGTCCTCGCGGATGCCGCGGAAGCGGGGGTGTCGGAGCCTGCCGTCGCGGGTCCACTCGCTGAAGCCGACCTGCGCGACGAGCGTCGGCGTCACCCAGCGGACGTCGTCCTCCCTCACCGTCTCGGCGAACGGCGACGCGTCCGCGGCGAGGCCCGCGAGCCGGTGCGAGAGGTCGGCCAGCGCGCGGTCGTCGAAGCCGGTGCCGACCTTGCCCGCGAAGCGCAGCGCGTCACCGTCGTAGTAGCCGACGAGCAGCGCGCCGAAGCCCTGCCGGCTGCCCTTGGCCGCGGTCCAGCCGCCGACGACCAGCTCCTGGTCGCGGACGCACTTGAGCTTCAGCCAGTCGGCGGACCGGCCGCCGCGGTAGGCCGAGTCGGCGCGCTTGATGACGACGCCCTCCTCGCCGCAGCGGCACGCCTCCTCGTACATCGCCGCGGCCTGGCTGCCGCGACGGTGGACCGAGAGCCGCAGCGGGTCGGCGTAGTCGAGCGACTCCTCCAGCAGGGCCTTGCGGTCGGTCAGCGGCAGCCCCGTCACGTCGTGGCCGCCCAGGTGCAGCAGGTCGAAGACGTAGTAGAAGACGCGTACGGGGGAGAGCCGTGCCGCCTGCTCGTCCTGCACCCCGAGACGTCCCTGGAGCGTCGCGAAGCTCGTCCGCCGCCCGTCGAAGGCGACGATCTCGCCGTCGACCACGAACCGCGGGACCGCCTGCGCCGCGAGCGCGTCGACGATCTCCGGGTACGTCCGGTCCATCGGCTTCTCCCCCCGCGACAGCAGCCGGACGCGGTCGCCGTCGCGGAACGCGAGGCAGCGCACCCCGTCGAGCTTGCGCTCGACCACCCAGCCGTCGTCGGCGGAGCGCTCGGAGCTGAGCGTGGCGAGCATCGGCCGGTGCCACCGGGGGACCGCGGTCGGGACGGCGTTCACCGGACCAGGATCCCCCAGCCGGTAACCCGTACGGCCCAGCAAGTTTCTTTCTAGAAGTCCGATTCGTCTGGTGTCGGCCCGGTTGGGCCACTGCCCCGACCCGCGGGGCGCCGCGCCTCCGAAGGGGAAGTCATGTCCCGCACCACCAGCTGGGTCCGCAGCCGTAGCCGCTGGGCGCTCGCGGCCGGGCTGGTCGGCACCGCCGCCCTCGCGCTCACCACGACCGCCGCGCTCGGTGGCTTCACCGCCTCGATCACCAACAACGCCAACTCCGCGAGCACCGGTTCGCTGGTCATGCAGGAGGTCGTCGGCACGACGACCTGCCTGTCCACCGGCACCGGCACCACCACGAGCGCCACGGTCAACGCGACCAACGCCAACACGACGTGCCCCGCCAACAAGTACGGCGCGCAGACCAGCGCCGTGCCCGGAGGTACGCCGGTCAGCACCAACGTCGTGATCACCGACGTGGGATCGGTCGCCGCGAGCACTCTGGCGATGAACGTCGGCGGCTGCGTGGCCACGTCCAACCCGCTCACGACCTACAACGGCAACGACACCAGCGGTTTCTGCAGCAAGGTCGACGTGACGATCGAGGACGACACCACGACCGCCCGGTGCGTCTACCCCGCGGGGGCGGGCGCCTGCCCGACGCCGTCGAACACCTACAACCTGACGACCCTGGCCACGGCGTACGGCACGGCCGCGTCGATCCTCCCGGCCTCGACGACCGTCGCGGCGGGCACCTCGCGCACGTACAAGGTCACGGTCGGCGTCGACGGGACCGCGGCGACCAACGCCGACCAGGGCCTGACGGCGACCCAGCCGATCACGTTCACCTTCGGCCAGTAGCAGCCGGGTGCGCCCCTGGGCGTCCGCGGTCTGAGGTCGATCGGAAGGGCTGGCAGTGAAGCTCCGCGGCAGGCCCCGTCGGGTGCGCACCCCGCGCACCCGGTGGGGCCTTCGCGTGCTCCCGCTGGCAGCCGTCGCGGCGCTCGCGGTCGCCGGGGTGGGTGCCGCGAACGGTGGCTTCACCGGCGCCGTCCGCAACCCGGGCAGCAGCTCCGCGACCGGGAGCCTGCAGCTGTCGGCGGCGGTCGGCGGCACGACGGAGTGCGCCACCACGATCGCCAGCCCCACCGCGGCCTGCAGCGGCACGGTCGTCAGCAACGCCCTCGCGGCCGGCACGACCAGCCAGGCCGTGAGCACCCGGGTCACCGCGACCGGCACCCTGACGCCGACCCTGACCACCCTCACCGAGGGCAGCTGCGCGCCGATCCCGCTGGCCAACAGCGCGGTCGCCGCCGACCCGCTGCTGATCCGCGGCGGGGTGACCGACCAGGCGGCGTCGGTCTACTCCGACGGCGCCGGCCTCACGGTAGACGGCTCGACCGGGTACGCCGCCGAGTCGAACATCACCACCACCAACCCGCAGAACTTCAGTGCGGCGGTCTGGTTCAAGACCACCGCGAGCGGGACCCTGCTCGGCTTCTCCTCCTCGCCCGGTGTGGCCAACCCCGGCACCTCCGACCGGCTGCTGTGGATCGACAGCGCGGGCCTGCTGGTCTTCGGCGTCTCCAACGTCGTCCAGCGCGAGGTGACGAGCGCGACCGGGACGAGCTACCTCGACGGGAAGTGGCACCTCGCGGTCGCCTCGGTCTCGACGCTCGGCAGCGAGGTCCTCTACGTCGACGGCAAGCAGGTCGGCATCAACCTGCTGGTGACCGCGGCCGGGGCCTACAACGGCTACTGGCACGTCGGCTGGGGCAACGACAGCACCTGGGTCGACCCACCGACGACGCCGTACTTCAGCGGCACCCTGACAGACGCCGACATCTTCCCGGTGCTCACGGCGGCCCAGGTGAGCACGCTGTACGCGGCGGGGTCGCAGGCCACCTGGAACACCGACGTCGCCGGGGGCAACGGCCTCATCGCGGCGACCAGCGCCTGGCAGCTCGGCGACGCCCCGACCGGCCGGTACACCGGCACCCCCGCCTGGCTCACGCCGGCGCCGTGCAGCCTCGTCGACGCGACGGTGCAGGCTGCCGGGGCCAGCACCGTCTGCATCCGGCCCGCCGCCGCCGCGGCCTGCGCCGCGCCGACCTCGGGCGTCACCCTCGCCACCCTGTCGGGCAGCGCGCTGACCCTGACGAACCCGACTCCCGCGCAGCCGGTCACGGTCACCGTCACCACGGCCCGCGACGGTACGTCCACCACGACCCTCTATCCCAACCTCGCCGGGCTCCACCTGAACCTGAGCGAGACGCTCACCGCGAGCGCCGGCTCGTTCACGGCCACGCTCGGCTGGCCCGCGACCCAGAACATCGTGCTGTGACCACGAGCCTCGTCGCGCCGTTCCCGGCCCTGCCCTCGCGGCACGCCGTGCGGCACGGCCGGCCCCGCCGCCGGTTCGCCCGCTACCGGCGCCGCCGCCGCCTCGTCGCCGACCTGGCGGCGCTCATCGCGGCGCTGCTGCTCGCCTGCGTGCTCGCGATCGGGTGGGTCGGCGGCTGGCGCGCGCACGTCATGGTCACCGCGAGCATGGGCCGGGTCGCACCGGTGGGCACGCTCGTGCTGAGCCAGCAGGTCGCCGCCGGGAGCGTGCGTACCGGCGAGATCGTCGTCTTCCACCCGCCGGGCCAGCCGAGGACGACCTTCGTCCACCGGGTCGTCGCGGTCCGCGGGACGGGTCCCGGCCAGACGTTCACCACCCGCGGCGACCTCTCCGGCGCCCCCGACCCCTGGACGCTCACCGCCCGGCAGCTCGTCGGCCGGGCGTCGTTGCGCATCCGTGCTGTCGGCTGGCTGGTCACGATGGCGCCGTGGCTGGCGGCCGGCGGTCTGGTGGTGCTCCTGCTCGCCGCCCTGACGACGGCCGAGGCGCGGCGCGTCGTGCACATCCTCGGGTTCACGCTCGTCGTGATCGTCGCCGTCTACCACTACCGGCCCCTCGTCGGGATGGAGCTGGTCACCTCCGGTGCGAGCGGACACGGCGCCCAGGCCACCGTGGTGCCCACCGGCATCCTGCCGGTCGAGGTGCGCACCGTGCAGCACGCGGCCGGTCACGCCGTCCTGCTGCCGGGGCAGGTGGGGACGGTCCGGGCGACCGCGCTCAACGCCGACCGGTACGTCCGCATCCTCGCGACACCCCACCTGATGGGGTGGTGGTGGCTGCTGCTCGCGACCTGGCCGCTGCCCCTCGTGGCGGGTCTGTGCCAGCGACGCGGCGACGCCGAGTAGCGAGTCGGCTCAGAGCGCGGCGAGGACGCGGGGCTTGACCTCGCTGCCCAGCAGCTCGATGCCGCGCAGCAGCCGGTCGTGCTCCATCCGCGTGTTCGTCATCTGCAGCGTCGTCCGGTCGACGCCGCCGAGCTGCTCCGAGACGCGCAGGACCTTGCGCACCACGGTGTCGACCGAGCCGATGTAGAACGCGCCGTCGGGGGAGCGGGTCGCCTCGTACTGCGCCCGCGTCGGCGGCGGGAAGCCGCGCTCGCGGCTGGCCTGCTGGAACATCTCGTCCCAGCCGGGGAAGAACTCGTCGGCGGCGAGGGCGTCGGTGTCGGCGACGTAGCCGAAGACGTGCAGGCCGACCCTGAGGGTGGCCGGGTCGTGGCCCGCGCGGCGCCCGGCCTCGCGGTAGAGCTCGACGAGCGGAGCGAAGCGCCGCGGCTCGCCGCCGATGATCGCGATCATCAGCGGCAGCCCGAGGGCGCCGGCGCGGACGAACGACTGCGGCGTGCCGCCGACCCCGAGCCAGACCGGCAGCCGGCCCTGGAACGGGCGGGGGAAGACGCCCTGCCCGGTCAGCGCCGGGCGGAAGCGGCCGGACCAGTGCGGGTGGTCGTCGGTGAGCAGCTGCAGCAGCAGGTCGAGCTTCTCGGCGAACAGCGCGTCGTAGTCCGCCAGCGAGTGGCCGAAGAGCGGGAAGGCGTCGGTCGACGAGCCGCGCCCGACGACCAGCTCCGCGCGGCCGCCGGAGACGAGGTCGAGGGTCGCGTAGCTCTGGAACACGCGTACGGGGTCGTCGGCCGACAGCACGGTCACCGCGCTGTTGAGGCGGATCCGCTGCGTACGCGCCGCCGCGGCGGCCAGCAGCACCGCCGGCGCGGAGTCGAGGTAGCCCTGCTTGTGGTGCTCGCCGATGCCGAAGCTGTCGACCCCGGCGGCATCGGCGCACTCGACCTCGCGCAGCAGGTCGGCCACCCGTTCCGCGGGCGTCACCTCGACCCCGGTCGTCGGGTCGGTCACCCCGGCGACGAAGCTGTCGATGCCGATCTGCATGACCGTGCTCCAGACCGTCGACGTCTCCGCTGCTGCGCCAGGAGAAGTCCCGGAGGGACGCCGTGCATTCCTTGACGCGTGCCGCCGGCCCTGCTGCGGTGAGGCGGTGACCACGCCGAGCGCGCCGTTGGTGCCGACCCCGTCCGACGTCGCCACGGCGTACCGGGAGGGGCTGGACGCGAAGGAGAAGGCCGCGCTGCTGTCGTGGCTGGGGTTCACCACCACGTTCGCGGCGGTGCGCGCGATCACCTACAGCATCCGGGACGGCCGCGGGCCGTTCCGCAACCTCAGCGTCGGCGGCGCGCACCTGCACCACTACATGTGGGGCATCGGGATGCTCGCCGGCGTCGGGGCGGTCGCGGTCCGCGGCGAGGCGGACGCCGAGCGCCACCCCGTCGTCGGGCTGACGTACGGGGCCGGGCTCGCGCTCATCGTCGACGAGTTCGCGCTGCTGCTCGACCTGCAGGACGTCTACTGGGCGAAGCAGGGCCGGGTGTCGGTCGACCTCGGCATCGGCCTGGTGGCCGGCGGCGGCACGGTGTTCGCCGGCATCCCGATGCTGCGTCGGCTGCGCCACGACCGCCGGCCCTAGATCGGCCTGCGCCAGACCGAGACGTGGTTCTCGCTGTCCCCGGTGAACGGGGCGCCGGCCCAGTCGGCGCTCCGCCGCTCCGGCCTCAGGCCCGCGAGCTGGGCCATGAGGTCGCACTCGGCGGGCCAGATGTACCGGAAGTTGCTGGCGCCGTACGTCACGGTGCCGTCCGGGTGACGGTAGTAGTGGTGGGACGTGCCCTGCTGTGTGGCCATGTCGTAGGTGTCGAAGCCGGCGTGGTGCGCGCCGACGTGGAACGGCGCCGCCGTCTGGCCGGGCGGGAAGCGGCGGATGCCCGGGATCCAGAGCTCGACGACGAACCGCCCGCCGGGCCGGAGGTGGCGGGCCGCGTTGCGGAAGGTCTCGACCTGCTCCGCCTGCGTACGCAGGTTGCCGATGCTGTTCCACACGACGTAGACGAGGGCGAACGTGCCCGGGACGGTCGCGGTCGCCATGTCACCCACCACGACCGGGATGCCCGGTCGCTTCGCGTGCAGCCGGTCGACCATCGGCCCCGAGAGCTCGACGCCGCTGACCGGGACGCCCCGGTCGGTCAGCGGGATGGCGACCCGTCCCGTCCCGATCGCGAGCTCCAGCGCGGGGCCGCCCGCCGCCAGGTCGGCGAGGGCGTCGACCGCCGGGTCGAGGACCTCGGGCGCGAACATGAAGGCGGAGCTCTCGTCGTACCGGTCTGCGGTGTCGGCGTCCCACAGGTCGCTGCTGGTCATGGCGCAGAGCCTGGCCGCTCGCCGAGGCGCCGTGCCACCGGTTTCCTAGCGATCGGGTACGGGGGTGGCGAGGACCTCACGGATCCAGGCGGCCGACGCTGCGGCGTCCACGGGGCGGCTGAGGTAGAACCCCTGCCCGACGTCGCAGCCCAGTGCCGTCAGGGCGACCAGGGTCTCGGCGTCCTCGATGCCCTCAGCGACGACCGACATGTCGAGGCCGTGGGCGAGCCCGATGATGCCGGCGACGATCGCGGCGGCCGTGGGGCTGTCCCGCAGGTGCTGGATGAACTGGCGGTCGATCTTCAGCACGTCCATCGGCAGGGTCTGCAGGTAGGCGAGCGAGGTGTAGCCGGCCCCGAAGTCGTCGATCGAGAGCCGCAGCCCGCACGCCGACAGCCGGGTCAGCACGTCGCGCGCCTCGTCGGGCTCGGCGATGATCGCCGTCTCGGTGATCTCGAGGTGCAGCGCCCAGGCCGGCAGCCCGTGCTTGGCCAGGACGCCCTGGATGTCGTCGACGAGCCCGGGCTTGGTCAGCGAACGCGGTGAGAGGTTCACCCCGACGGTCACGGGCAGCCCGTCGCGGTGCCAGGCGGCGCACTGACGGACTGCCTCGTCCAGCACCCAGAGCGTCAGCGGGTGGATCAGCGCGGTGCTCTCGGCGAGTGTGATGAAGCGGTCCGGCGGGATCGGCCCGAGGGTGGGGTGGTTCCAGCGGGCGAGCGCCTCGACGAACGGTGTCGCGTCGCCCTGCAGGGCCGCGGTCGGCTGGTAGGCGAGGAACAGCTCGCGGTCGTCGATCGCCGCGCGGAGGTCGAGCAGCAGCGGGAGGTCGCGGCCCTGCTGGTGGCCGTACTCGACGTCATAGACCTGCACTCCCAGCTTGCCGCGCTTGGCCTGCTGCATCGCGATGTCGGCTGCGCGCATCAGCTCGTCCGGGTTGCTCGCCTCGCCGAGGGACGTGACGGCCGCGCCGATGCTCGCCTCGACGTCGAGGCTCACGCCCTGGATCACGTGCTGGCGCTCGAGCACCTGCAGCAGCCGGAGTGCGGCGGCGCCGGTGGCCTCGCCGTCGAGCCCCTCCATCAGCACCGCGAACTCGTCGCCGCCGAGGCGTACGACGAGGTCGCCGGGGCGGGTGGCGTCCTGGACGGCGGTGCCGATCGTCTGCAGCAGCTCGTCGCCCGCGGCCCGGCCGAGGGTGTCGTTGACGCGGCGGAACGCGTCGACGTTGATCAGCAGGACGCCGCACGGGCGGCCGTCGGCAAGCCGCCGGCGCAGCTCGCGCTCGAGCAGCGAGCGGTTGCCGAGACCGGTCAGCGGGTCGTGCAGCAGCAGGTGGTCGCGCCGGCGGGTCCGTCGCCGCAGGTCGAACGCGCCGATGGCGAGAGCGAGCAGCAGGGCGACGAGGGCCGCGATGAGCTCGGAGCTGTAGGTCTGCGACAGCGAGGAGATGTCCGACGCGGGGATCGTCACGGTCACCAACAGGTCCGGGATGCCGTCGCGCGTGACGTCGAGGGGGATGACCACGTTGACCGCGGAGACCGAGCGGCCACCGCTCAGCACCTGCACGGTCCGGACGGACGTACGTCCGGCGGCGAGTGCGGCGGTCGTCGCCGG
>CAJCIY010000013.1 GCA_903970495.1 Candidatus Melainabacteria bacterium
GCGGCGACCTTCTTGACCACGGGGGCGGCCGTCGTCTTCTTGGCGGCGGCGGTCTTCTTGGCCGGAGCCTTGGCGATCTTCTTGGCGCCGGACACGATCGCCTTGAACTCCGCGCCCGGGCGGAACTTCGGCACCGAGGTCTTCTTGATCTTCACGGGAGCGCCGGTCGCCGGGTTGCGACCGGTGCGCGCGGCGCGGTCCGCCTTCTCGAACACGCCGAAGCCGGTGATGGCGACCTTCTCGCCAGCCGCGACCGCGCGGGTGATGGTGTCGAGGACGTGCTCGACCGCTTGCGTGGCAGCGGGTTTGCCGCCCAGCTTCTCGCTGAGCGACTCGATCAGCTCCGACTTGTTCACTCATACCTCCGGGTGGCCCGACCCGGCCCGATGCCGGTCGTGATCACGGCCCAAGGTAGGCGGTCCCAGCGGGGGCGAGCAATGCACGCCCCGGCGTGTCGTGGGCCGGTTCTGCCCGTCGTTGCGGGACTTTCGGCCGCCGTAGCCGCGGTGTGAGGAGAAAATGCCTGCGCCGCAGCGCTTCTCAGGGCGTCGGGACGACCGGCAGGTACGCCGGTCGGCGGGCCTCGAAGGCTGTGATCTCGGCGTCGAGCGCCAGGGTCAGGGCGATGTCGTCCTGGCCGAGCAGCAGCCGGCGGCGGTACGAGTCCTCCAGCGGGAAGGGATGGACGGCGGCGCCGACCCGTACCTCACGGGCCTCGAGGTCGATGACGACCGGTGTCGTGGGGTCCTTCTCGACCGTGTCCATGAGGTCCTGCACCTCGGCGTCCGGCAGCTCGACCGGCAGCAGACCGCCCTTCAGGGCGTTGCCGCGGAAGATGTCGCCGAAGCGGGCGGCCAGGACGGCGCGGAAGCCGGCGCCCTGCAGCGCCCACACCGCGTGCTCGCGGCTGGAGCCGATGCCGAAGTCGGGGCCGGCCAGCAGCACCGATGCCCCCTGGTACGCGGGCTGGTCCAGCACGAAGTCGCGGCCGCGCCAGCCGGCGAACAGGCCGTCCTCGAAGCCGGTGCGGCTAACCCGCTTGAGGTAGTCGCTCGGGATGATCTGGTCGGTGTCGACGTTGGCCCGTCGCAGCGGGGCCGCGGTGCCGGTGTGCACGGTGAAGGCGTCCATCAGCTGCTCTCCTCTGCGGTCACGGCGAGGTCTGCCGGGCTGGCGAGGTGGCCGAGGACGGCGGTCGCCGCGGCGACCGCGGGGCTGACCAGGTGCGTACGCCCGCCCTTGCCCTGCCGGCCCTCGAAGTTGCGGTTGGAGGTCGACGCGCAGCGCTCCCCCGGCGCGAGGACGTCGGGGTTCATGCCCAGGCACATCGAGCAGCCCGGCTCGCGCCACTGCGCGCCGGCGGCCGTGAAGACGGTGTCGAGGCCCTCGGCCTCGGCCTGCTGCTGCACCTGCTTGGAGCCGGGGACGACCAGTGCCCGTACGCCGTCGGCGACCCGGCGACCGCGCAGCACGTCGGCCACGGCGCGCAGATCCTCGATCCGGCCGTTGGTGCAGGAGCCGACGAAGACCGCGTCGACGGCGACGTCGCGGAGCGGCGTACCCGGGGTGAGGTCCATGTACTGCAGCGCCCGGACGGCCGCCTCGCGGTCCTCGGCGGGCAGGTCGGCCGGGTCGGGGACGGCCGAGGACAGCGGCAGACCCTGGCCCGGGTTCGTGCCCCAGGTGACGAACGGGCTCAGCGTCGTCGCGTCGAGGTGGACCTCGGCGTCGAAGGCCGCGCCGTCGTCGGTGGCGAGGCCGCGCCAGGCCTCGACTGCCCCGTCCCAGTCGGTCGGTGCGTAGGGGCGGCCGCGGAGGTAGTCGAAGGTCGTCTGGTCCGGGGCGATCATCCCGGCGCGGGCGCCGGCCTCGATGCTCATGTTGCAGACGGTCATCCGCCCGGCCATGTCGAGGTCGCGGATCGCCTGCCCGCGGTACTCGAGGACGTAGCCCTGGCCGCCTCCGGTGCCGATCTTCGCGATGATCGCGAGGACGAGGTCCTTGGCGGTGACACCCGGCGGCAGCGCGCCGTCGACGGTGACGGCCATCGTCTTCGGGCGCTGCTGCGGGAGGGTCTGGGTCGCGAGGACGTGTTCGACCTGGCTGGTGCCGATGCCGAACGCGAGCGCGCCGAGGGCGCCGTGGGTCGAGGTGTGGCTGTCGCCGCAGACGATCGTGGTGCCGGGCTGGCTCAGGCCGAGCTGGGGGCCGATGACGTGGACGATGCCCTGGTTCTCGTCGCCCATCGGGTGCAGCCGTACGCCGAACTCGGCGCAGTTGGTGCGGAGCGTCTCGACCTGCGTACGGCTGACCTCGTCGGCGATGACCTCGAGCCGCCCGCTGGCGGCGCTCGGGTCGGTCGGGATGTTGTGGTCCTCGGTCGCGATCGTGAGGTCGGGCCGGCGCACCGGTCTGCCGGCAAGGCGCAGACCGTCGAAGGCCTGCGGGCTGGTGACCTCGTGGACGAGGTGCAGGTCGATGTAGAGCAGGTCCTGCTCGCCGTCGGCGGAGCTGACGACGTGGCTGTCCCAGACCTTCTCGGCCAGGGTGCGCGGCGCCGTGCTGGTCGTCATCCTGGTCGCTCCTCGCTTGCATCTCAATATGTGGGACGTCAGTATCGGATCGTGGAACACGCTACTACGAGCGACGTCGGGGTGCTCGACAAGTCGGTCCTGGTGCTGCGCGCGGTGGCCGACGGGCCCTGCTCGCTGGCCGAGCTGGTCGCACGGACGGGGCTGCCGCGGGCGACGGCGTACCGGCTCGCGTCGGCGCTGGTCGCCCACCGGCTGGTCGCGACCGGGTCGGGCGCCTATGCGCTGGGGCCGTGGCTGGCGGAGCTCGCGAGCGGCGACCCGCTGACCGCGCGCGCCAGCCCGGTGCTCGACGCCCTGCGGGCCGAGACCGGGGCGAGCGCGCAGCTGTTCCGCCGGCGCGGGCCGGCGCGGGTGTGCGTCGCGGTGAGCGACGTGCCGTCGGGGCTGCGCGACACGGTGCCGGTGGGCGCTCGGCTGCCGATGACGGCGGGGTCCGCGGCGCAGGCGCTGCTGTGCGACGACGCCGAAGCGCTGCCGCCGGGCGCCGTCTTCACCTCGGCGACGGTCTCGTCGGTACGACGGCGCGGCTGGGCGCAGTCGGTCGCCGAGCGGGCGCCGGGGGTGGCGTCGGTGTCCGCACCGGTGCGGGACGGGACCGGGCGCGTGGTGGCGGCGATCTCCGTGTCGGGCCCGGCGGCGGTGCTCGGGCGTGCGCCTGGGCGGCTGCACGGGGAGGCCGTCCGCCGCGCCGCCCAGCGCCTCTCCGGCTGATCCGACACAAGACCCTGGTTCGATGTCAGTTATGCTCGTCTGCGGCCTTCGGGCCGGTTCT
Source organism: Candidatus Melainabacteria bacterium (assembly GCA_903970495.1). GTDB lineage: Bacteria > Actinomycetota > Actinomycetes > Mycobacteriales > CAJCIY01 > CAJCIY01. Next base: position 3,367 of record CAJCIY010000013.1, read on the forward strand.
GGCCCCATCGTCTAGCGGCCCAGGACGCCGCCCTCTCACGGCGGTAGCGCGGGTTCAAATCCCGCTGGGGCTACTACGACTATGTCGTTTCAGGCTGAGACGGCGCGGTCACGCCGTAGCGCGTGAGCAGTTCGAGCGCGAAGGTGATCTTGTCCGCGACTCTCTGGCCGGAAGGCTGCCACCGCGACCACAGCTCGAGGTTCTCCGGCCGGTTGTCCAGACGATCGCCGTTCTTGTGGTGCACTGACTCGTCAGCAGTCAGAGGGCGGCCGAGCAACCGGGACATGACGAGCCGATGCTCAAGCCCAGTACGGTGTCCGCCGACGAGATGGCGCTCGGTTTCAGGTACCGCCACGATCCGATATCCGTGGCTCACGGAGCTGCCCGTCAACACCCGGATCGGCTGCCCTGGCCGGGCGTCACCTCCCGCGAGAATCCGGTTGTAGTGCGCGCGACACACTCCCTGCGCGGTGTGCGGCCGATCGCAGCCTGGCACCGAGCACCGTCGCAACGCGGACGCCAGCGGCCGATCTGGCTGCACATCCCCGTGGCGCTTCCACCGCTGATAGTGGGCATGACACCACCCACGAGTCTCCGACGGCATATCGCAACCCGGAACCGAGCACGGATCACCCGGAGTAGCGCGTCGATGCGGTCGTCGTGCGGTCATGGCCACATCCTGCCGGGGACCTCCGACATTCCCGGAGACGACGAAACCGCCTGCGCTGCAGGCGGTTTCGCATCACTGCTGGGGTACCTGGACTCGAACCAAGACTAACTGAACCAGAATCAGTCGGGCTGCCAATTACCCCATACCCCATGGGAACGACCGTCGGTCAGACTACCAGGCCCGGCGGTCCCGGCCGCAGGTCATGCCGGTCGTCGTACGGAGGTCGGCTCAGCCGACGGCGCCGCCGGTGCGGTGGGTCGAGGGCAACACGCCGACCCAGCTCGAAGGAACCTGCTGCGAGAGCCGTGCGACCCAGCTCGCGGGAACCCGCTGCCGGCACCCTGCGCTCCGCGGCGGGAGGAGGGTCAGTAGCCGCGGATCTCGGCCAGCGCGTCGGCCAGCCGGGCCAGCGACCGCTCCCGGCCGAGCAGCTCCAGCGACTCGAACAGCGGCGGCGACTGCCGGCGGCCCGTGATGGCGATCCGCACCGGACCGAAGGCCACCCGCCGCTTGAGCCCGAGCTCGTCGACGAGCGCGGTCCGCAGGCACGCCTCGATCGCGGTGTGCGTCCACTCCCCGATCTCCTCCAGCGCCGCGTACGCCGCGTCGAGCTGCGCCAGCACCTCGGCCACCAGCTGCTCGTGGTCGACGACGACGAAGTCCTCCTCGTCGACGAACAGGAACGTCAGCAGGTCGACCGCCTCGGTCAGCCGGGCCATCCGCGTCTGCACCAGCGGGATGGCCGCCTCGAGCAGCCCGGCCGGGACGTCGAGCCCGGCCGCCTCGAGGAACGGCCGCACCTGCGCCGCGAGCGCGGGCTCCGACAGCGCGCGGATCTTCTCGCCGTTGATGGCCTCGAGCTTCTTCACGTCGAAGCGGGCCGGGTTCTTCGTCACGGTGGCGAGGTCGAACGCGGCGACCATCTCCTCGACCGAGAACACGTCGCGGTCGGGCGCCAGGCTCCAGCCCAGCAGCGCCAGGTAGTTCAGCATCGCCGAGGCCAGGAAGCCGTTGTCGCGATACCACCGCAGCGACACCTCGCCGTTCCGCTTCGACAGCGGCTTGCCGTCGTCGCCCGTCACCTGCGGCAGGTGGGCGAACACCGGCCAGTCGGCCTCGTCGGCGCCGAGCGCTGCGTACAGGGCCATCTGCCGGGGCGTGGCCGAGGTCAGGTCGTTCCCGCGTACGACGTGGGTGAGCCTCATCGCCAGGTCGTCCACCGCGGCGGCGAGCACGTAGAGAGGCGCGCCACCGGACCGGGTGATCGCGAAGTCGGGGATCTGGTCGTGCGCGACGGTGATGTCGCCGGCCACCAGGTCGTGCCACGTCGTCGCGCCGGGCGGCATCGGGAAGCGCAGCACGTACGGGTCCCCGACGTGGCCGGCCTTCTGGTCGTAGCTCAGCCGGCGGCAGAACCCGTCGTACCCGGGCGCCTTGCCCTTGCCGGACGTCCGAGCCGTGATCTCCTCGGGCGTGCACCAGCAGCGGTAGACCCGATCCGCGGCCTCGAGCTGCGCGACCGCGGCGTCGTAGACCTCGCGGCGCTCGCTCTGCCGGTACGGCGCGTACGGGCCGCCGACGCCCGGTCCCTCGTCCCAGTCGAGGCCGGCCCAGTGCAGGATCTCCTGCACGGCGACGTAGGCGTCCTCGGTCGCGCGCGAGGCGTCGGTGTCCTCGACCCGGAGGATGAACCGGCCGCCGTGCTGCCGCGCGAACGCCCACGAGTAGAGAGCGGTGCGCACGTTGCCGACGTGCAGGTCGCCCGACGGCGCCGGCGCGATCCGGGTCCGGATCGCGTCACCGGTCTTCGGCACCGTCCCGATGACCGTCATGCCGCCACGACCGGGTTGGTCAGCGCGCCGATGCCCTCGACCTCGACGGTCACGACCTGCCCGGGCAGCATCCGCCCGACGCCGGCGGGCGTACCGGTCATCACCACGTCGCCGGGCAGCAGCGTCATGAACCCGCTGATGTAGCTGATGATCGTCGGCACGTCGAACAGCAGCAGCGAGGTCGGCGCGTCCTGCACGACCGCACCGTCGAGCGTCGTCGTCACCCGGGTCTGCGCCGGGTCGAGGTCGGTCTCGATCCAGGGCCCGAGCGGGCAGAACGTGTCGTGGCCCTTGCCCCGGGTCCACTGCCCGTCGGCGAACTGCTGGTCGCGGGCGGTCACGTCGTTGCCGACGGTCCAGCCGAAGACCCGCTCGAGCGCGTCGTCGGCGCTGACGTGCCGCGTGATCTTCGAGATCACGGCGCACAGCTCGCCCTCGTAGTCGAGCCGGTCGCTGTCGGCGGGGTGCACGATCGGCGCGCCCGGCCCGGTCACCGAGGTCGAGGGCTTGAGGAAGATCAGCGGTGCCTTGGGCCGGTCGGCGCCGCCCAGCGCCTTCATCTCCTCGACGTGCTCGGCGTAGTTCTTGCCGACGCAGACGACCTTGCTGGGTACGACGGGCGAGCCGAGCGTCACGCGCTCCAGCGGCACGATGTCGCCGGTGCGCCGCGCCTGCTCGAGCAGCGGGTGCGCGTGCAGCGCCTCGACCGTCTCCTCGCCCGGGTCGCCCTCGACCACACCGTAGGAGAAGCCGCTTCCGTCGACGCTGAACCGGGCTATCCGCACGACGTCAACCTATCGGGCCGCGCCTCGACCACCCACAGCGCGCCGCTGCCAGGAAAGGCGCAGACTGGTCACATGCCAACCAGGGGTGATCAGTCCACGATCGTCACCCAGGCCTACCAGAGCCGCAGCGACGAGATCGACGACCGCAAGAAGCGCTACGTCTGGGCGATGTCCTTCCGCGTGGTCCTCGTCGCCGCGTCGGTGCTGCTGCTGCGCACCCACCTCTGGGCGCTGATCCCCGCGATGCTGCTCTCGGCCGTGCTCCCCTACTTCGCGGTGGTCCTCGCCAACGGCGGCCGGAAGACGCCGAAGATGGCCGACCGGTACGACCACGAGCCGGAGCCGCTCACCCCGATCGCCGCCGGCCGCACCATCGACGGCGACTGACCGCACTCCTGGCATGACCGACGCGGCGAACCTCGCGTCGAGCGCCTGCGACCGGCTGCTCGCCACCTCCCTCCCGGTCGGTGAGGGCCTGGCGTGGGCTGGCGACGACGGCGACCTCGACGCAAGCCTCTACAGCGGCACCGCGGGCATCGTTCTCGCGCTGCTCGAGGCCGCCGTGCACCTCGGCCGCGAGGACTGCGCCGCCGCGGCGGAGCGCGCGGCGCGGTGGCTCGCGGCGGGTGTGGCCGACGACGAGCGCAGCGGCCTGTACGGCGGCCTCACCGGCACCGCGTACGCGCTGCGCGCCGCGGGCGGGACCCTCGGCGTGACCGGCCTCGACGCGGCGGAGCGGCACGCCCTCGACCTGGTGCGGGAGCGCTTCGACGGCGAGCGCTGGGGTCCCTCGTTCGAGCTGCTCTTCGGCAACGCCGGCATCGCCCTCGGCGCGCACGCCCTGGGCGCGGGCGACCTCGCGGTGACGGCGCTCGAGCCGTACCTGCGGACGACCGAGCCGACGGCGCACGGCGTGCAGTGGCCGGGACTGCCCGGCACGACCCACCGGATGCACCACATCTCGCACGGCACCCTCGGCGTCGCGCTGGCCCTCGCCACGGTCGGCCACGCTGTCGGCCGCACCGACCTGACCGACCTCGGCCGCGCCGGGCTCGCCG
>CAJCIY010000014.1 GCA_903970495.1 Candidatus Melainabacteria bacterium
GCCGCGAGTGGGTCACGCTCGGCGGGATGGTCGCGCTGATCGTCGCCCTCAACGTCGTCGGCTGGGGTCTCGTCGCGGCCGTCGCCCACCGGCATCTGCCCGCCGGCACGAAGAGCTTCGGCTTCGGCATCGGGCTCACCGCGTACACGCTGGGGATGCGGCACGCGTTCGACGCCGACCACATCGCGGCGATCGACAACACCACCCGCAAGCTGATGGCCGACGGCAGGCGCCCGCTCTCGGTCGGCTTCTGGTTCTCCCTCGGCCACTCGACGGTCGTCTTCGCGCTCGCCGCCCTGCTCGCCGCCGGCATCAAGGCGCTGATCGGCCCCGTACGCAGCGACAGCTCGAGCCTGCACCACTACACCGGCCTGATCGGCACCGGCGTGTCCGGCGGCTTCCTGTTCGTGCTCGCCGGGATCAACGTCGCGATCCTCGTCGGCATCCTGCGGGTCTTCCGCGACATGCGCCGCGGCAGCTACGACGAGGCGACCCTCGAGCAGCACCTGGCCGACCGGGGCCTGATGAACCGCATCCTGCGGCCGGTGATGAAGCTGGTCACCCGGCCCGGGCAGATGTACCCGGTCGGGCTGCTGTTCGGGCTCGGCTTCGACACCGCGACCGAGGTCGCCCTGCTCGCCGCCGCCGCGACGGCGGCCGCCAGCGCCCTGCCCTGGTACGCGATCCTCGCGCTGCCGGTGCTCTTCGCCGCCGGCATGTGCCTGTTCGACACGATCGACGGCACCTTCATGAACTTCGCGTACGGCTGGGCGTTCTCGAGGCCGGTGCGCAAGGTCTTCTACAACATCACGATCACGTCGCTGTCGGTGATGGTCGCCGTCGTCATCGGCGGGGTCGAGCTGCTCGGCCTCCTCGCACAGCAGGTCAACTGGGACGGCCGGTTCTGGACCGCGGTGCAGGGCATCGACATCAACACGCTCGGCTTCGTCATCGTCGGGCTGTTCGTCGTGACCTGGCTGGTGGCGCTCGCGGTCTGGCGCTTCGCCCACATCGAAGAACGGTGGGAGGCAGGGCTGCGGGACGGCGTCGCTCTGCCGCCGCTGGTCGACTGACGCACACTGTCGGGATGACCGGGACCACGGCGCTCGACGCGGAGCTGGCGGCGACGCGTCTGCTGCGCGGTGTCGGGCAGCGGGTCACCCGGCCGCGGGTCGCCGTGCTCTCGCAGATCATCGCCGCCGGCGACGAGCACCTGTCGGCGGACCTGCTGCTCGAGCAGGTGACCCAGCACCACGCCGACGTCCACAAGGCCACCGTCTACCGGACGCTCGACGCGCTGACCGAGGCCGGCGTGCTGTCCCACGTCCACCTCGACCGCGGGCTGCGCACCTACCACCTGGCCGAGTCCGCCGGCCACCGTCACGCCGGCCACCTGCACGCGCAGTGCTCGGAGTGCGGCCGGATCGTCGACCTGCCGCCGGGCGTGCTCGGCCGGGCCGGTGCGCGCATCGAGGCGGCGACCGGCTTCCAGCTCGACGCCAGCCACACCGCGCTGTCCGGGCGCTGCCAGGACTGCGCCGGTCGCTGAGCGCGACGTACGGTCGGGGCATGGACTTCCGTCGCCTCGGCGCCTCCGGCCTGGCTGTCTCCGTGGTGGGGCTGGGCACCAACAACTTCGGCATGAAGCTCGACCTCGAGCAGAGCCGGGCGGTGACCCACGCCGCCCTCGACGCCGGCATCACGCTCTTCGACACCTCGGACTCCTACGGCGCGAGCGAGGCCCGGCTCGGCGAGATCCTGCAGGGCCATCGCGACGACGTGCTGATCGCGACGAAGTTCGGCTCCGACGCCTCGGCGCGCGGCAACGGCAACGGCGCCGACTGGGATGCGCGCGGCTCGCGCCGCTACGTCCGCAAGGCGGTCGAGGCCTCGCTGCGCCGCCTGCGCACCGACTGGATCGACCTCTACCAGATCCACCGCCCGGACCCGCTGACGCCGATCGAGGAGACCCTCGACGCGCTGTCCGACCTCGTACGCGAGGGGAAGGTCCGGTACGTCGGCCACTCCAACTTCACCGGTTTCCAGATCGCGCACGCCGAGTGGACGGCGCGCACGACGGGCAGCGTCCGGTTCGTCTCGGCGCAGAACTCCTACAGCTGGCTCGACCGCGCGGTCGAGGCTGACGTCGTCCCGGCGCTGCAGGAGTACGGCATCGGGATGCTGCCGTACTTCCCGCTCGCGAGCGGGCTGCTCACCGGCAAGTACCGCCGTGGCGAGGCGCCGCCGAAGGGCAGCCGCATCGAGGCCTGGGGCATGGGTTCCGCGCTGACCGACCGCGCCTTCGACGTGATCGAGAAGCTCGAGGCGTACGCGGCCGAGCGGGGCGTCACGCTGCTCGACGTGGCGATGGGCGGCCTCGCGGCGCAGCCCACGGTGTCGTCGGTGATCGCCGGTGCCACGACGCCCGAGCAGGTGCGGGCCAACGTCGCGGCCGGCAGCTGGACACCGACGGCGGAGGACCTCAGCGCCCTCGACGAGATCACCTCAGGCCTTCCGCCCGCTGCCTAGTCGACCTCGCGGAGCTCGCCGGTCTCGACGTCGAAGACGAACCCGCGTACGGACCGCTTGTTCGGCACGAACGGGCTCGCGAGGATCCGGGCGATCGACGCGCGGACGTCGGCCTCGAGGTCGGTGAACGCCCCGGCCGTCCAGGTCGGCGTCGCCCCGCTGGTCTCCCGCAGCTCCCGGGCGAAGTCCTCGTCGGTGAAGGTCTGCATCCCGCAGCCGGTGTGGTGGACGAGGACGATCTCGTCGGTGCCGAGCCGGTGCTGGCTGACGGCGAGCGAGCGGATCGTGTCGTCGGTGACCACGCCGCCCGCGTTGCGGATCACGTTCGCCTCGCCGGGCGCCAGCCCCAGCACGCGGTAGACGTCGAGCCGAGCGTCCATGCAGGCCACGACGGCGAGCCGGCGCGAGGGCGCTCCCGGGAGACCCCCGGTGAACTCGGCCGCGTACGCGGCGTTGGCGGCGAGCAGCTCGTCGGTGACGGTCACGCCCGCGAGGCTATCGAGCGGGTCTCAGGCGATGAGCGCGGGGCGGCGCGGCCGCTGGCGACGTTCGCCCGGCAGGTCGCCCGGGTCGGTCCAGGCCGGGTCGACGATGGCCCGGAAGGCGGTCACCCACCGCAGCTCCTCGGTCCGCATCGGCACCTCGCAACCGAGCTGCGCGAGCACGCCGACGACGCCGAGGGCGACGCGGTGGACGGTGAAGTACTCGCCGGGCAGCGTCATCCCGCGTGCGACCAGCGAGGCCGACTGGCGCGGGTCGACGAAGTGGGAGGCGCTGCGCCGCAGCCACTGCCGGGTGAAGTGGAAGGTCTCGGTCTCGAACATCTCGCACATCGGGACGAAGTAGCCGAGCGCCTCGTCGGCGGTGAGCTTCGCGTCCGGCTTGAGGAAGCCGAACTCGTGCATGCTCGCGAGCAGTGCCTCACCGTCGCGCAGCACGCTGTGGCCGGCCAGGGTGCCGAGCGGTGCGGGCAGGCCGCCTGGCAGCGGCTTGACCGCGCCGAAGTCGAGCACGCCGAGCCGGCCGTCGGGCAGCACCAGGAAGTTACCGGGGTGCGGGTCGGCGTGCATCAGGCCGGTACGCGCCGGGCCGGAGTAGACCGCGCGGACCAGCTGGCCGCCGGCCCGGTCGCGCTCGGCCTGCGTACCGGTCGCGATGATCTCCGACAGCGGCCGGCCGGTGAGCCACTCGGTCACCAGCACCCGCGGCGTCGCGGCGTAGACCTTCGGGACGTACAGGTCCTCGCCCTCGCCGAGGGTGCCGTCGAACGCGGCGGCGAAGCGCCGCTGGTTGTCGGCCTCGCGCTCGTAGTCGAGCTCCTCGTCGAGCCGCTCGGCGAGGTCGTGGCAGAGGCCGGCCACGTCGATGCCGGGCGAGACGACCGAGAACAGCTTCGCCAGACGGGCGAGGTTGCGCAGGTCCGAGCGCAGTGCCTTCGCGACGCCGGGGTACTGCACCTTGACCGCGACGTCGACATCGCCGTCGGGCGTGTGCCACCGGGCGCGGTGCACCTGGCCGATGCTGGCGGCTCCGGCGGCGTGGTCGTCGAACGCGGGCAGCTGGTGGCGCCAGTCGGGCCCGAGCTCGTCGGCGAGGGTCTTGTGGATCACCGACGCGGGCAGCGGCGGGGCGGCGTTCTGCAGCGCCGTCAGCGAGGCCCGGTACGGACCGGCGAGCTCCTCGGGCAGCACGGCCTCGAAGACGCTCAGCGCCTGCCCGAGCTTCATCGCGCCGCCCTTGAGCTCGCCGAGCACCCGGAACACCTGATCGGCGGTGCGCTGCTGGATTTCCTGCGCGACGATCTCGGCGGATCGTCCCCCCAGTCGCTTGCCGATACCCACGGCCGTCCGCCCGGCAAGGCCGATGGGAAGTCCCGCTAGCTTCGCTGTCCGGCTGACAGAG
>CAJCIY010000015.1 GCA_903970495.1 Candidatus Melainabacteria bacterium
GCCGCCGCGCCGCCGCCGTACGGACAAGCCGGCCACGCCGATCCCTCGCCGCGTCGCCCCGGACCCGGGCCTGCTGGACGAGGAGCCCCGGCCCAGCGACCCGTTCGAGCTCGACGACAACCACTACGAGCCGCCGCCGCCCCCGCCGGCGCCGCGGCTCCGTTCGATCACCAAGCTCGCCTGGCTGTGCGTCGCGCTCGGCATCCTCGCGCTGCTGTCCGTACCGCTCGGGTGGGTGACCGACACCGAGCTGGCCGACGTGCTCGGCGGGGTGCTGATCCTCGGTGGCGCGGGCAGCCTGATCTTCCACCTGCACGACGAGCCGCGCGAGGACGACCCCGACGACGGCGCCGTCGTCTAACGGGTGAGCGACCGGCCGTACGTCTTCACCACCGAACGGCTGCTGCTCCTGCCGCTCGGTCCCGAGCACGCGGCGGAGCTCGCGGGGATGTACGCCGACCCCGAGGTCAGCCGGTTCGTCGGCGGCCCGGACCTCGACCCCGTCGGGCAGGCCGACCGCTTCCGCGCGGAGTGGGACGAGCACGGCTGGGGCCAGAGCGCGGTGCTGGCGAAGACCGACGGCCGACTGCTGGGACGCGTCGGCCTGCACCCGTGGGCGCGCTGGGGCGAGGTCGAGCTCGGGTACGCCCTCCGGCGGGACGCCTGGGGCCGGGGCTATGCCCAGGAGGCGGCCCGCGCGTGGCTGGCGTGGTCGGTCGGCCGGTTCGAGCACCTGATCGCCGTCATCGACCCGGCGAACGGGGCGAGCATCCGCACCGCGACCGCGCTCGGCTTCTCGCCCGACCGCCACGAGGACGTCGACGGCCGAGACCTGGCCGTCTACCGGCGGGACCTGCGGGACTGATCGGACCCGGTCACGTCAGCCGCGGCGGGTGAGGTCGGCCGCGCCCACCAGGCCGGCCGCGTTGCCCAGCTGCGCCGGCACGACCTCGGCGAGCGGGCGGTGGCCGTGCCCGGTCAGCGCCTGCTCGTACGCCTCCCGCGCCGGCCCGAGCAGCAGCTCCCCCGCGGCCACGACGCCGCCGCCGATGATGAACCGGGCCGGGTCGAGCAGCGCCGCCACCTGCGCGAGGCCGATCCCCAGCCAGCCACCGACCTGCGCGAAGCAGTCGAGCGCGCCCGGGTCGCCCTCCTGGCCGGCGGTCGTCACGATCTCGCCGGTGATGTTGTCGATCTCGTCGTCGGCCAGCTCGAGCATCCGGCCGGCCGCGTGCGGCGTCACGAGGGCGAGGTCGCGCGCCTCGCGGACCAGCGCCCGCGCGGAGCAGTACTGCTCCCAGCAGCCGCGGTTGCCGCAGCCGCACCGACGCCCGTCGGGGATCACCCGCAGGTGGCCGAACTCCGCCGCGATCCCGTACGCGCCGCGGGTGAGCCGCCCGTTCTGCACCATGCCGCCGCCGATGCCGGTGCCGATGGTGACGCAGACGAGGTCCTCGACGCCGATGCCCGCGCCGTACCGGAACTCTCCCCACGCCATCGCGTTGGCGTCGTTCTCCACGACGACCGGCAGCCCCACGATCGCCCCGACCGCGTCGCGCAGCGGCTCGTCGCGCCAGGCCAGGTTCGGGGCGAACAGCACCGTCGAGCGGCCCGCGTCGATGAATCCGGCGGCTCCGATGCCGACGGCGCTGACGTCCTCGCCGAGCTCGGCGGCCCGCTTCTGCAGTGCCTGCGCGGCCGTCGCGATGGTCTCGGCCACCTTGGCCGCTGACGTCGAGGGCGTGGGCCGGCTGAGCTGCTCGACCACGATGCCGTCCTCGGAGACCAGACCGGCCTTGACCGAGGTGCCGCCGACGTCGACGCCGATGGCGTACATCAGTCGGTCACCTCGATCTTCGCCACGTGCCGGGCCGGCCGCTCGGCCTCCGGCGCGTCCAGGGCCGCCCGCAGCGCGGCGACCAGCTCTGTCGTTGCCCCGGCCAGGTGGTCGACGACCTCGGGCCGCACCCCGCGGACGGCGCGCAGCACCTGGCACAGCGGGCAGACCGTGCACTCGGGTGCGTCCGAGGCGAGCGGCAGACCCGTGGCAGCACCGGATGCCCAGGACTGCAGCGCCTCGAGCAGCTTCGCGGCCTCCTCGGCGAGCGGCGAACCGGACGTCGAGGTCACGGCCGCATCCAGAGCGCCGGGTCCGGGACGAACCGGACGACCAGCCGCGCCGACGGGCCGGGGTCGACCAGCCGGGCACCCTCGACGGTGCAGCGGCGGAGCGCGGACGGCAGCGTCAGGACGCGACGCTCGCCGCCGACCCCGACCACGAGGTCGTCACCCGACCGGGCCAGGTCGAGGGAACCCGCTGCAGCGCAGGGAATCCGGAGCGTCAGCGCGAAGCCGTCGACCGTCCGTTCGACCTCGAAGGTCGGCGCGGTCGGCACCTCGCCGATCGCGTCCCCGGCGTACGTGCTCTCGCCGAGGGCCGCCAACGCCGCGAGGCCGACGGGCTCGGCTGCCGCGTACGGGACCTCCCAGACCGGCAGCCCGCCGAGCTCGCCGGAGAGCTGGTCGAGGACGGCCCGCTGCGCCGCGGCCCACCCCGCCGACCAGCCGTCGCCGCCGGCCGGGAACACCCGGTTGGCCACCACCCCGTCGACGCGGTAGCCGTGCAGCGACAGCGCCGTCAGCAGCCGCCGGGTCTCGGCGACGACGACGGCCTCGGGCGTCGTCACCAGCCGCACGGACGCCGACGCCGGATCGGTCAGCAGCGCCCGGACGTCGCCAAGCTCGGCCTGGAGGGCGGAGACCGCCTCGAAGACGGCGGCGTCCGGGGAGGGCAGCTTCGAGGCGCGGCGCATCGCCCGGGCCACCAGCCGGTCGGCCGGCAGCAGCCGCGAGGTCCACCACCGCAGCGCCTCGGGCAGCCGCAGCAGCCGGAGCGTGTCCGCGGTCGGCGCGCAGTCGACCACCACGACGTCGTACGAGCCGGACCGGGCGGCGTCGCGCACCGCGAGCAGCGACAGCACCTCCTCCGCGCCCGGCAGCACCGTGAGCTCCTCGGCCGTGACCGGGTCCACGCCGCCCGCGTCGAGCAGCGCGGTGAGGTAGCGGCCGATCACCGCCCAGCTGCGGGCGAAGTCGGCCTGGGTGTCGACCTGGGCGGCGAACAGCCCACCGTCGAGATCGGTGGGCTGCGCGAGCAACGGCACGTCGAGCGCGTCGGCGAGCGAGTGGGCCCGGTCGGTCGAGACGACCAGCGTCTTGTGCCCCTGTGCCGCCGCCCGTGCCGCGGTCGCGGCAGCGGTCGTGGTCTTGCCGACACCCCCCTTGCCGGTCACGAGCACGACGCGCACGCAGCGGCTCCTTCCGGCTGGCGGAGTGGACGGTCAGAGGTACGGGTGAGGAGCCACCGACCCTACCGGGCGCCGGTGCGCCTCAGCCCTGCTCGACGCGGGCCTTGAGCCCCTTCAGCGCCGTGTCGATGATCGTCCGCTCGGCCTTGCGTTTGAACAGCCCGATCATCGGGATCGCCAGGTCGACGGTGAGGTCGTAGCGGACCTCGGTCGCGTCGCCGGCCGCGGTCAGCGCGTAGGTGCCGTCCTGCGCCTTCTGCACCTGTCCCGAGAGCAGGTGCCAGCTCAGCTGGTCGGGCGTCGACCAGTCGTAGGCCAGCGTGTACTCGTCCTTGACGATCCCGGCGTCGATCACGAAGCGCACCCGGTCGGCCCGGCCGGCGTCGTCGCGGCCGAGGACCTCGACGGTCTTCACCTGGGAGGTCCACTCGGGGTAGGCCTCGAAGTCGGCGATCACGGCCATGACGGCATCCGGCGCCGCGTGCACGGTGATGCTCGAGCTCGCGCGGTCCGCCACGTCGACCTCCTCTTCCCGACACCGTCGGCCCTCGGGTCGCCTGCGAACCTAGCCCTAGACCTGCAGCAGGTACGGCTGGCGCCGCCCGCGGAAGTGCCCCACGTTGATGCAGCGCGTCCGGCCGATGCGTACCTCCCGGGTGTGCGCCTGGTGGACGTGCCCGAACAGGGCGTACGCGGGCTGGTGGCGCTGGATCGCCCGCAGCACCGCGACGCTCCCCCGCTCGAACCGCCGGGCCTGGGTGTCGTAGAGCAGCTCCGGCAGGTGCGGCGGGATGTGCGTCGCGAGCACGTCGACCGGCCCGAGCGCCTCGACCTTCGCGTCGTAGTCCTCCTCCGGCACCTCGTGCGGCGTACGCATCGGGGTCGGCAAGCCGCCGCCGACGAAGCCGACCCGCAGGCCGCCGACCTCGGCGACGGTCCCGTCGTGGACGTGGACCCCGGGCCGGGCGAACTCCGGCCACAGCCGCGGCAGGTCCACGTTGCCGTAGGTGATGTACGTCGGGTCGGGCATGGCCGCGAACAGCGCCGCGTACTGGGCCCGCACCTGCGCCTCGATCGTCGCCTGCGCGTCGTCGAGCCGGTCCCACAGCGCCCGGCTGAAGGTGCGCGCCTCGTCGAAGCGGCGCGCGGTGCGGAGCGCGACGTACGTGCCGACGGCGTCGGCGCCGAACAGGCCGCCCATGATCCCGGCGCCGTGGTCGGCGTAGTCCATGAACAGCACCAGGTCGCCGAGGCACAGCAGCGCGTCGACGTCGTCGCCGACCTGGGTCAGCGCGTCGACCTCGCCGTGCACGTCGGAGACCACGGCGAGGCGCATGGGCCCAGGCTAGAAGATCAGTCCGATCACGGCGACGACCGTGACCACGAGCAGCGCCAGACCGACGCCGACGCCCGCCGCGATGGCGTACGTGGCGGCCTTGCTCCGGCCCGTCAGGTCTCCGACCAGCGGCAGGCTCAGCACCGGGAGATCCGCCGCTCCGCCGAGGAACGCCCCGCCGCACGCGGGACAGACGTCGAGGGCGAGCGGTACGGCCTCACCGCACCGGTGGCACGGCCAGGTGCGGGCGGCCCCGGTCGCGGGCCCGGTGGTCAGCCCGGCCGTGGACCCGGCGGGGGCATCGGCGGTGGGCGCGGCGCGGGTGACCGGCGCGTAGAGCGCGGCGTTGGTCGCCGCGAGCGCCGCCGCGACGGGGACCGGCGGCGGCGCCGGCTCGGGCGCCCGGCGGGGCGTGAGGCACAGCGAGCACCACGGGGCGTCGGCCGCCATGACCGCGCCGCAGTGGGCGCACCGCTCGTCCGACACCCCTGAGGGTTCGGACGATCGCGGTGGACCCTTGAGCGTCAGCCGGCGTGACCGGGGGCACCCGTAGGGCCGGTTGCGACCTCCGCCGCGGGCGCGGGGACGACGTCCTCGAGCGCCGCACCGGGCCGCGGCTCACCGGGTGCACGGCCGGCCTCGAGCTCGCCCTTGAGGCGCCAGGACCACTGCTTGACCTGCAACGCCCGCGCGCGGCGCGCCTTGTCCGCCGCCCGACGCGACAGCGGACGCGGCTCGGTCGCCGTACCGGGGCGGGTGGGGTCGCACCGCAGGTAGACGTGCAGCAGCACGCCGTCGCCCACCGCCTCGCACCAGACCTCGGCGGTCCCGACCATGCCGCCGGTCGCGGTCCACCGCAGCCCGTCGACGCCGCGGTCCTGGAAGACGGTGAGCTCGAGGTCGGGCCACCAGGTCGCCGTACGGGCCGGGTCGTGCACCGCCGCGGCGACCGCCTCGGGCGACGCGACCAGGAAGGTCTCGTCGATCAGGTCCACCGCCGGCACGCCGCCGAGCATCCCATCCGGATGGGTCGAGCGCAGCCGCCCGGGGAAGGGCGGTCGTCGGTTACCTTTCCGCCTGGATCCGACCGACCGATGTGAGGAGCTGCCGGTGCGCGAGTACGCCGTCCCCGAGGTCGTCCCGGATCCCGAGCACGCGGCCACCATGGCCGACGCCGTCGACCGCAACGCCCGCGAGGCCCCGACCAGCGTCCTGTTCTCGCTGCGCGACGGCGATGGCTGGCAGCCGGTCACCGCGCAGGAGTTCGCCGACCGCGTCCACGCGCTCGCCCGGGGCCTGGTCGCGAGCGGCATCGGCGCAGGCGACCGCGTCGGGCTCATGAGCCGGACCCGCTACGAGTGGACGCTGCTCGACTACGCGATCTGGTCGGCCGGGGCGGTCACGGTCCCCATCTACGAGACGTCCTCGGCCGAGCAGGTCGAGTGGATCCTCAGCGACTCGGGTGCGGTGGCGCTGGTCGTGGAGGACGAGAAGCACGAGAAGACGTACGCCGAGGTCAGCCACAACCTGCCGGACGTGACGCACACCTGGCGCATCGGCGAGGACCTCGACGACCTGGCGGCGGCCGGCACCGGTCTCGCGGCGGACGCGCTGACCGAACGGCTGCGCTCCCGCAGCCGCGACGACGTCGCCACGATCGTCTACACGTCGGGGACCACGGGCCGGCCGAAGGGCTGCGTGATCACCCACCTCAACCTGATGGGGACGGCGCGCAGCGCCGCGGCCGTCCTGCCGCAGCTGTTCCACGAGGACGGCTCGACGCTGCTGTTCCTGCCGCTGGCGCACATCTTCGGCCGGCTGATCCAGTGCGCCTGCGTCGAGAACCGCGTCCGGATGGGCCACACCGCCGACGTAAAGAACCTCGTACCGGATCTGGGCACCTTCCGCCCGACGTTCCTGCTCTCGGTCCCGCGCGTCTTCGAGAAGGTCTTCAACACCTACCAGCAGCGCGCCGAGGCGGGCGGCAAGGGCGCGATCTTCCAGCGCGGCGTCGACACCGCGATCCGCTACTCGGAGGCGATCGACGCCGGTGGTCCCGGGCTGCTGCTGCGCGCCCAGCACGCCGTCTTCGAGAAGATCCTCTACGCGCCGCAGCTCCGCGCCCCGCTCGGCGGCAGCCTGCAGTACGCCGTCTCCGGCGGCGCGCCGCTCGGTGCCCGCCTCGGCCACTTCTTCCGCGGCATGGGCATCACGATCCTCGAGGGGTACGGCCTGACGGAGACCACGGCCTCCGGCACCGTCAACACCGTCGACCACATCCGGGTCGGCACCGTCGGCCGGCCGTCACCGGGCTGCACCGTCGCGATCGCCGACGACGGCGAGATCCTCACCCGGGGCCGCAACGTCTTCGAGGGCTACTGGGGCAACGCCGACGCGACCGCCGAGGCGCTCGCGGGCGACTGGTTCCACACCGGAGACATCGGCGAGCTCGACACCGACGGGTTCCTGACGATCACCGGCCGCAAGAAGGAGCTCATCGTCACCGCAGGCGGCAAGAACGTCGCGCCCGCCGTGCTCGAGGACCGGCTCCGCGCCCACGCGCTGGTGAGCCAGTGCGTCGTCGTCGGCGATCAGAAGCCGTTCATCGCGTGTCTGGTCACGATCGACGCCGACGCCCTCGCTCCGTGGTGCGAGGCCCACGGCAAGCCGGCCGGCAGCACCCCGGCCGACCTGGTCGACGACGCGGACCTGAACGAGGCGATCCAGCAGGCCGTCGACGACGCCAACAAGGCGGTCAGCCACGCCGAGGCGATCAAGAAGTTCACGATCCTGCCGGACGACTTCACCGAGGAGTCGGGCACGCTGACGCCGTCGATGAAGGTCAAGCGCACGGTCGTCATGAGCGACTACGCCGACGCCGTCGACGCGCTCTACGCCTCGCCGCGCTGAGCTGCGGCCCCCACGAGATGTGGGCTCCTCGCGGCCTCGGTCCCCGGAACCGCAGGAACCCGCATCCCGTCAGTCGGCGAGCAGGGCGGTGAGGCGCGCGGCCTGCACCTCCCAGCGCCACTCCCGCTCGACCCACGCCCGCCCGGCGGCGCCGACCGCCCTCGCCAGCGCGGGGTCGGCCAGGTAGCCGACGACGGCGTCCGCCACCCGTGCCACGTCGGTGCCGTCGACGACGACGCCGGTCTCCCCCTCGAGGACCGCGTCGGGCGACCCGCCGCTGTCCCCCGCGACCACGGGCAGCCCCGTCGCGGACGCCTCCAGGAAGACGATGCCGAGCCCCTCGACCTCCAGCCCGCCCCGGCGCGTACGACAGGGCATCGCGAAGACGTCGCCCGCGTCGTAGTGGGCCGGCAGCTCCGTCCACGGCACCGAACCGGTGATCGTGACGGCCTCGGCGACGCCGGTCTCGCGGGCCAGCCGCTCCAGCCGCTCCCGGTACGGGCCGCCGCCGACGACCAGCAGCGCGGCCTCCGGTACGCGGCGCCGGATCGCCGGCATGGCCCGGATCAGCACGTCCTGGCCCTTGCGCGGCACCAGCCGGCTGACGCAGACGACGACCGGCCGACCGGTGAGTCCGAGTCGCACCCGGATCTCCGCGCCGCCCGCGCCGGGCCGGAACATCCCGGTGTCGACCCCGCTCGGCAGCCGCTC
>CAJCIY010000016.1 GCA_903970495.1 Candidatus Melainabacteria bacterium
CCCGGCCGACGATCCGCACCCGCCTCGGTGAGCCCATCGACCTCTCCGCGTACGAGGGAGAGCCGCAGTCGCCCGCGGTGCTGCGCGAGGTCACCGACCTGATCATGGGCCGCGTCACCGCGCTGCTGGCCGGCATCCGCCCCGGCACCCCGCCGGAGCAGCAGACCGTGTGGCACAAGGGCCAGCCCGAGCCGGCGCTGGTCGACCTGCGCCGATCGGCGTGAGGGCGGCCGTCCTCGGGAGCGGCTCCTGGGGTACGACCTTCGGCAAGGTGCTCGTCGACGCCGGCACCGAGACCACCCTCTGGGCCCGCCGCCCCGAGGTCGCCCGAGCCGTGGCCGAGGGCCACGAGAACCCCGACTACCTGCCGGGTGTGATGCTGCCCGCGGGACTCTCGGCCACCGTGGACGGCGCCGCGGCGCTCGACGGCGCCGACCTGGTCGTCCTCGCCCTGCCCAGCCAGACGCTGCGCGAGAACCTCGGCCGGTTCGACCTCCCGGCGGGCGCACTGCTCGTCAGCCTCGCGAAGGGCATCGAGCTCGGCACCACGAAGCGGATGAGCGAGGTGATCCGCGAGGTCACCGGCAGCGACGCGGTCGTGGTCAGCGGCCCGAACCTCGCGCAGGAGATCGCCGCGGAGCAGCCGACGGCGACCGTGGTCGCGGCGGCCGACCACGACCGCGCCGCCCTGCTGCAGGCCGCGGTGACGACGAGGTACTTCCGGCCGTACACGAACGTCGACGTCGTCGGCACCGAGATCGGTGGCGCGGTCAAGAACGTCATCGCGCTCGCCTGCGGCATCGCCGCCGGGATGGGCCTCGGCGACAACACCCTCGCGAGCATCGTCACCCGCGGCCTCGCCGAGACCACCCGGCTCGGGCTCGCGCTCGGCGCCGACCCGATGACGTTCGCCGGGCTCGCCGGGGTGGGCGACCTCGTCGCGACCTGCAGCTCCCCGCTGTCGCGCAACCGCAGCTTCGGCGAGCGGATCGGCCGCGGCATGACCGTCGGCGAGGCGACCGCGCGCACCGCCCAGACCGCCGAGGGGGTCCGCTCCTGCGCCTCGATCCTCGCGCTGGCGACCGCCCACGGCGTCGAGATGCCGATCACGCATGCTGTCGTCCAGGTCGTCGACGCGGGCATGACGCCGCAGGAGATCGCGGCCGGCCTGATGGGCAGAGGAGTACGACCCGAATGACCACGCCACCTCTCAGCGGCGAGCAGACCCGTGCGCTGAACCCGCCCGTGCTGCAAGGGTTCTCGCAGCTCCCGCTGGCGACGCCGATCCACCGCGCGACGACCTTCGAGTTCGCTTCCGCGGCCGAGTACGCGGCGGTCCTCAGCGGCACCGCGGAGGGCTACTGCTACAGCCGGATCGACAACCCGACCGCCGACGGGTTCGCCGCCGCGGTCGCCGCCCTCGACGCGGTCGGTGCGCCCGGCGAGGTCCGGGGCCAGCCGTTCGCCTCGGGCATGGCCGCCATCTCGACCACCCTGCTCGCCCTCACCGCGGCGGGCGCCCACGTCGTCGCACCGCGCGAGATCTACGGCGGCACGTTCTCGCTGCTCGCCCGGCAGCTCTCGCGCTTCGGGGTGACGACGACCTTCGCCGACACCACCGACCCCGCGGCGGTGGCCGCCGCGATGACGCCGGCCACGACCGTGGTCTGGGCCGAGGCGATCGCCAACCCCACGCTGTCGGTCGCCGACGTGGGGGCGCTCGCCGCGGTCGCCCACGCCGGCGGCGCGCAGCTCGTCGTCGACGCGACCTTCGCCTCGCCGGCCGTGGTCCGCCCGCTCGCCCTCGGCGCCGACGTCGTGCTGCACTCGGCGACCAAGTACCTCGGCGGCCACAGCGACGCGACCGGGGGCGTGGTCTGCGCCCGGCCCGAGCTCATCGCCCCGATCCGCCTCGCGCGGGTCGACCTCGGTGGCTCCCTCGCGCCGGACGAGGCGTACCTGCTGGCCCGCGGGCTGCAGACCCTGCCGCTGCGGGTCGCCCGCCACAGCGAGACCGCGCTCGCGCTCGCGACAGCGCTCGAAGGCCACCCCGGCCTGGCACGCGTCGACTACCCGGGGCTGGCGAGCCACCGCGACCACGCGCTCGCGACCGCGATCTTCGCCCCCGGCCGCTACGGCGGCATGCTCACCGTCACGCCCCACGGCGACCGCGCCGAGGGCATGGCGTTCTGCGACCGGCTGCGGCTGGTCAGGGTCGCGACCAGCCTCGGCGGGACCCACTCGCTGGTCAGCCACGTCGCGTCGACGACGCACCGGCAGCTGACCGACGCCGAGCTGGCCGCCGCCGGCATCGGCCCGGCGGCGTGCCGGATCAGCGTCGGCCTCGAGGACGCCCCCGACCTGCTCGCCGACATCACCGCCGCCCTGTCCTGACCCCCGCACCCGCAGACGCAGCCCCGATAGGTTCGCCCGATGCCGCGCACCCGCATCGCCGTGGTCTTCGGCGGCCGCAGCAGCGAGCACGCGATCTCCTGCCTCAGCGCCGCGTCGGTCCTGCGCGCGCTCGACCCCACCCGGTACGACGTCGTGCCGGTCGGCATCCTCCCGGACGGCCGCTGGGTGCTCGGCTCCGGCGACCCCGCGGAGCTGGACCCGGTGGGCCGGGCGCTGCCCGCGGTGACCGACAGCGGCAGCGACCTCGCGCTCGTCACCGGCGGGTTGCGGCTGCTCGACGAGCCGGGGCTGCCCCGCGACCTCGACGTCGTCTTCCCCGTCCTGCACGGCCCGTACGGCGAGGACGGCACCATCCAGGGACTGCTCGAGCTCGCCGGCGTCCCGTACGTCGGCAGCGGCGTCTTCGCCTCCGCGGCGGCGATGGACAAGCAGCACATGAAGACGCTGCTCGCCGGCGCCGGCCTGCCGGTCGGCCCGTACGTCGTCGTGCGGCCGGGTGAGGTCGCAGACCCGCCGTTCGACGGGCCGTGGTTCGTCAAACCGGCCCGGGCCGGCTCGAGCATGGGCATCTCGAAGGTCACCGACCGGGCGCAGCTGGCCGCCGCGGTGTCCCTCGCCCGGGAGCACGACCCGAAGGTGCTCGTCGAGCAGGCGCTGGTCGGCCGCGAGGTCGAGTGCGGCGTGCTGGGCGGCGAGGTGCCGTCGGCGAGCCTGCCGGCCGAGGTGCACGTGCACGGCCACGAGTTCTACGACTTCGACGCCAAGTACCGCGAGGGTGAGGGCACGACGTTCGACATCCCGGCCCACCTCGACGACGCGACCGTCGAGGCCGTGAGAACTCTTGCGCTGCAGGCGTTCTCGGCCCTCGACTGCGAGGGCATCGCCCGGGTCGACCTGTTCCTCACCCTCGACGGGCCCGTCGTCAACGAGGTCAACACCATGCCCGGGTTCACGCCGATGTCGATGTACCCGAGGATGTGGGCGGCGACGGGGGTTCCGTACCCGCAGCTGGTCGACCGGCTCGTCGCCGACGCGTTGCGTCGGGGGACCGGCCTGCGCTAGTCACAACAGCTACGGGTAGGCGGTCGTGCCGTCCTTCGCCACGAGCGGCGAGAGCGCCGGCAGCACGTCGGCCGGCAGGTACGCGTGGGGGATCACGACGTCGAGCAGGGTCGGCGACCGCCAGGCCGCGTACTGGGAGGCACTGCCGACGTCGGGCAGCACCAGCCAGTCCACGCCGTCGACCGTCTCGACGTCGGAGGCGGGGTCGAAGGCGGGCAGCGGTGCGCCGCAGCGGACCCTCACGGCGGGTGAGCCGAATGCGGCCGTGTACGCCGAGACCGGCCGGGTCCGCACGCGACCGCCGCTCGTGACGAGGTCGGCGGGGATCGCCGCGACCAGG
>CAJCIY010000017.1 GCA_903970495.1 Candidatus Melainabacteria bacterium
CGACGGCGACCCGGTGCTCCTGCTCCACGGGGTGACGGTCGACGCGACCTTCGAGCGCCGCGAGATCGAGGCGCTGACCGGCGCCCACCACGTGATCGCCCCGGACCTGCGCGGCCACGGCCGCAGCACCCGCCCCGAGCACTTCACGCTCGCCGACCACGTCGCCGACCTGATGGCCCTGCTCGACGACCTGGGCGTCGCGCGCACGGCCGTGGTCGGCGTCTCGATGGGCAGCTACCTCGCGCAGTCGCTGGCCCTTGCCGTACCCGACCGGGTCAGCAGGATGGTCCTCGTCGTCGCGAAGTCGAACGCCCTGACCTCGTCGTCCGAACGCCTGCTCGCCGAGCACGCCCACGAGCTGGCCGGCCTCACCCGCGAGCAGCAGCAGCTGTGGCTCGGCGCCCAGATGTTCGCGCCGGTGACGCCGCCGGAGATCGTCCAGCAGCTCATCGACTGGTCCACCGACCGCGCCGAGCGGGGCCTCGCGATGACCGCGGCGCAGCTGCAGGCCGCGAACGACGCCCTCGCCGGGTTCGACGTCCGCGACGGGCTGCCCGACCTCCGGATCCCGGCCCTCGTCATCAGCGGCCGGTACGACGTGCTCAACCCCCCGTCGGACGGCGAGGAGCTCGCGGGACTCCTGCCCGACGCGCGGTTCGAGGTCTTCGAGCGCTCCGGGCACCTGCTGACGTGGGAGGAGCCGGAGCACTACATCGAGACCCTCCGCGAGTTCCTGGGCTAGCTCGCGACCATGCCGCGGTGCATCACGCGGTCGCCGACGACGCCGTCGTGATCGGCCCGGTGCAGCACGCAGCCGTTGTCCCACATGACCACGTCACCGGGTGACCAGGCGTGGCGCAGCAGGTTGTCCGGCGTCGTCGAGTGCGCGTGCAGGTACGCGACGACCGTCGCCGCCTCGTCCGCAGCCAGGCCGCTCACGGCGGCGCACCGGGCGGGCGTCGTCAGGTAGAGGGCGGTTCGCCGTGACACCGGGTGCACGCGGAAGACCGGGTGGTCGGCGGCCTTCTCCTCGTCGTCGCCGAGGTCGAGCCCCGTCACCACGTGCGTGATGGTCCGGCCCTGCAGCCGGTCGTGGACGTCGGCCGGCAGCCGGTCGTACGCCCGGTACTGGTTGCTGAACAGCGTCTCGCCGCCGACGGCCGGGATCGCCACGGCCCGGAGCGCCGTGTACGCCGGCGGCCGGCGCACGTAGCTGGTGTCGACGTGGAACGTGCTGCGCGGCGGCGTGGTGCGCCCGACGTTGCTGATGACGTTGAGGTCGGGGAAGCCGTCGACCGGCGTCTCCCCCGTCGAGAACGTCAGCTCCCCGAACCGGGCGAGGAACGACACGAACCCGGCGTCGTCGAGCTCCTGGCCCGGGAAGATCACGACGCCGTGGTCGGCGAGCAGCCCGCGCAGCACGGCGACCTCGGCCGCGCCGACGTCCTGCAGCGGCAGGTCGGTGACCCGCGCCCCGAGCGGCTGCAGCTCCAGGGTGTTCACGGCAGCAGACGTACGAGGGTCAGGCCGTCGCGCACCGGCAGCAGCACCTGCGCGACCCGCGGGTCGTCGGCCAGCGCCTGGTTGAAGGCGGCCACGGCCCGGCCGTTGACGGTGGGCTCCGGCGACGCGTACGGCTCGCCCTGCAGCAGCGTGTTGTCGACGCACAGCACACCGTGCGGGGCGAGCAGACCGGTGTCGAGGATCGCGGCGAGGTAGTCGACGTAGCCGGCCTTGTCCGCGTCGAGGAAGATCAGGTCGAACGGCGTGCCGGCGAGCGAGGCCAGGGTCGCCAGCGCCGGGCCGACGCGTACCTCGATCTTGCTGCCGTCGGGCGAGGCGTCGAAGCACTCCTGCGCGAAGGCGGCGACCTCCGCGTCGAGCTCGCAGGCGACGACGCGGCCGTCGGCGGGGAGGGCCTCGGCCATGGCCAGCGCGGAGTAGCCGGTGAACATGCCGATCTCCAGCACCTGCCGGGCCCGCGTGGCGTGGACCAGCAGCTGCAGCGCCTGGCCCTCGACGTGGCCCGACAGCATCTCCTGCTCGAGGAACACGCCGCCGTCCGGGCGGACCGACCAGTCGTGCGCCGCGGTACGGGCGGCCAGCTGCGCGAGGGCCGGCGACTCCGGTGAGGTGCACCGGGCCACGTACGGGTCGAGCCCGGCCGCCAGCGCGTACGCCCGGTCGAGCTCGGCGCGCACGTCGGTCTCGCCGGCGTCGAGGCGGTCGCGGACCCGCAGCAGGGTCTCGGTCAGGATGCCCACCGGCGTGACCGGCCGCGGCTGCCCCATGACGGTAGCCGAGGTCAGGACGCGCCGCCGGACGCGGTGATGAACATGTCCACGCCCTCGCCCTCGCGGGGGTAGGAGCGGACGACCTGCTTGTGGATCGCGAGGTAGGAGTCGAGCTCGTCGGCGGTGAGGTCGTTGAGGAACGCGCACTGCCCGATGGGGTCCGGCACCGCGGCGCGGAGCAACCCGTCGCGGGTCTGCAAGATCGAGCCGGTGGCACGGCGTACCAGCTCCGGCGTCAGCAGTGGGCTGTCGATCGCGAGACCGATCCGGCTCATCAGCCAGAAGATCCGGTCGCGGTCGCTGACGGGGATGTGGCCGCGCTGCTCGGCGACGGTCGTCGAGAACGCCATGTCCACCGCGATCGCGTGGCCGTGGAACATCGGGACCTCGGGCGTGAGCTCGAGCGTCGGGCTCCAGGTGTGGCCGTAGGCGATCACACGGTCGAGGTCGAGCTCGAGCAGGTTCGGGACCTCGAGCTCGAGCATCGTCTTGATCGCGTCGTAGGTGACGGTGTGCGCGATCTCGCGCAGCTCGGGCGTCCCGTCGAGGTGGCCGAAGCGGGTCGCGAGCAGGTCCTCGCCGTATTTCTCCAGCAGCTCGAAGATGCCGCCGTTGGCGACGATCGAGATCTTCATCAGCTCGGCCATGCCGTTGCGCACCTGGTCGGCGGGCAGCGTCTTGAGGAACGAGAAGTCGAGGATCACCTGCTGTGACGCGTGGTACGCGCCGAGCCGGTTCTTGTACTTGCCGTGGTTGACCGCAACCTTGATCGACACGCTCGCGTCGATCAGTCCGATCAGGGTGGTCGGGATGCGGATGTACCCCGTGGAGCGGCGGAAGCTGGCGCAGGCGAAGCCGGCGACATCGGTCGTCAGGCCGCCGCCGACGACGAGGACCGGCTCGCTGCGCACCAGGCCGAAGTCGGCGAAGGCGTCGACGATCCGCTCGACCGTCGCGAGCGTCTTGTCGGTCTCGCGGATCCGGATCGGGAAGACGGTGAGGTCGATGTCGTGATGCGCGAAGTACGCGGCCGCCTGCTCGCCGTACAGGCGGTGCACCGTCTCGTCCACGACCATGAGGCAGCGCCCGAAGCGCCGGTACGCGTCCGCAAGCTCGGTGTTCTCGGGGGCGAAGACGCCGTCGACGTAGACCAGCGAGTAGTCGACCTTCTCGTACGCCTCGACGCGGAACGCCGTGTCGGTGGCCGTGACGCTCGCACCGGTGATGCCCGTGGTGGTCGATGTCATCGTCAGACCTCGAGGTAGCGGGTGCGGAGCTGGTCGAAGTCCAGCGCGTCGACGGTGCTGTCCGCCTCGGTGAAGGTGTGGCCGGCCGTGTTCTCGTTCGGGAACGCGACGCAGTGCAGCCCCGCGGCCACGGCGGCGTGGACACCACCCAGGTTGTCCTCGATGGCGACGCAGCCCGCCGCACCCTGCGCGAGCTGCTTCAGTGCGTAGGTGTACGCGGCCTCGTCGGGCTTGGGCGCCGCCACGTCGGTCACGTCGACAACGACGTCGAAGTCCTCGCGGCCGAGTGCCGGGCTCAGCGCCGCGAGCAGTGCCGCGACGTTGTCGGGCGAGGTGGTGGTGACGAGACCGACCTCCACGCCTGCGGCCTGGGCGGCGTGGATCGTCTCGACGACGCCGGGTCGCGGCTGCAGGCCCGCGGCCGTGAGGCTCTCCTGGAAGAGCGTCGACTTGGTCCGGTGGACCGCGGCCGCGTCGACCTCCTCGCCGCGGGACGCGGCGTAGTCGGCGATCCGCTGCTGACCGCCGCTCTGCTCCAGCAGCGCGAGGTAGTCCTCGTGCCTCCAGCGCCAGTCGAGACCGTGGGTCTCGAACGCGCGGTTGAAGGCCGCACGTTGCAGCTCGGAGGTGTCGGCGACGGTGCTGATGGACCCGAACAGGACAGCAGGCATGGGCGGCTCCTAGCCCCGTCGCGATTGGGGAAACCGGCGCCCGCATCGCACATGGCCGGCCGGGCAGACCCGTCGGGTGATCAGGGCTCGGCTGCGCACACTCGGCGTCCTGCTGCTGCTGACCCTTCTCCTGCCGTTCACCCTCGCGCTGACCGCGCTCGCCCTGGTCGTCACGGCGGCGACCGCCTCACGACGGCGTCCGATGCCCAGCGGGAAGACGGTCCTGGTCAGCGGCGGCAAGATGACCAAGGCGCTGCAGCTGTGCCGTTCCTTCCACGCTGCCGGGCACCGCGTGATCCTCGTCGAGTCGGCGAAGTACCGGCTGACCGGGCACCGCTTCTCGCGCTCCGTCGACGCCTTCGTCGTCGTCCCCGCGCCGCAGGACCCCGCGTACGCCGAGGCGCTGCGGGAGATCGTCGAGGTGGAGCTGGTCGACGTCTACGTCCCGGTGTGCAGCCCGGTCGCCAGCCGGTACGACGCGCTCGCCGCGGCGGACCTGGGCTGCGAGGTGGTCCACCTCGAGCCGCAGCAGGTGGCCGACCTCGACGACAAGCACGCGTTCACCGAGCTGGCGGCCTCGCTCGGACTGTCGGTGCCCGACACCCACCGCGTCACCTCGCCCGCCCAGGTCGAGGCGTTCGACTTCGCGGCGGCCACGGTCCCGTACGTGCTCAAGAGCATCGCCTACGACCCGGTCAACCGGCTCGACCTGACGCAGCTGCCGCTCGCCGACGCCGCAGCGACGGCGGCGTTCGCGCGGTCGAAGCCGATCTCCGCTGCCAACCCCTGGATCCTGCAGGAGTACGTCACCGGCGAGGAGTGGTGCACCCACAGCACGGTGCGCGACGGCCACGTGCAGGTCTACTGCTGCTGTCCCTCCTCGGCCTTCCAGATCAACTACGCGATGGTCGACAAGCCGGCGATCGACGCGTGGGTCCACGACTTCGCGGGTGCGCTCGGCCTGACCGGCCAGGTGTCGTTCGACTTCCTGGAGTCCGCCGACGGCCAGGTCTATGCGATCGAGTGCAACCCGCGTACGCACTCGGCGATCACGCTGTTCGCAGGCCACCCGGAGCTCGCGGCGGCGTACCTGGAGCCCGGTCACGCGGAGATCCGGCCGCTGCCGTCGGCGCGGCCGACGTACTGGATCTACCACGAGCTGTGGCGGCTGGTGACGCAGCCGCGCGAGCTCCGTCACCGCCTCGGGGTCATCCGGCGCGGCCGGGACGCGATCTTCGACTGGCACGACCCGCTGCCGTTCCTGCTCGTGCACCACCTGCAGATCCCTGCGCTGCTGCTCGGGAACCTCCGCCGGGGCAAGGGCTGGATCCGGGTCGACTTCAACATCGGCAAGCTCGTCGAGCCGGCGGGCGACTGATGCCACCGCTGCGGGTGCTGCACCTCGTCGGGTCCGCGGTCAGCGACTTCTACGCCGACCTGTCCCGCCTGTACGCCTCGGGCTGCCTCGCCGCGGTCGCCGACCCCGACCGGTACGAGCCGCTCGTCGCGTACGTGACGCCCGACGGCCGCTGGCGGTTCCCGGCGGGGCTCGACGACGAGGCGATCGGGGCAGCGGACCCGCTGAGCGCGGCAGCAGCAGTCGCCCG
>CAJCIY010000018.1 GCA_903970495.1 Candidatus Melainabacteria bacterium
CGCGAACGGCACCGGCGCGGGACCCTCTGCGACCGGCTCCACGACGACGGTCGACGCCGACGGCGAGGGCTGGCCCGCCATCCGGTCGTACGCGGTGACCCAGACCTTGTCGTCGGCGCCGACGACGTGGGCGATCGAGCGGAGGTGACCGCGGGCGTAGACGGCGCCGCCGCACGGGGCGAAGTCGCCGGCCTCCATGCTGCGGATCAGGCTGGCGCGGATCCGGGTGCGGGACGCGACGTCGTCGATGCCGAGGCCGGCCTCCTCGCGGGCCGCGGTGAGCAGCGCGCCGACCTCGCTCGGCTGCGGCCGGCCGGCGTCGGCCGGGCCTGCGGCCGCGTCGACGTCGGACATGGGCGCTCCCCGGGGAAGGTGGCAGGGACGGCTCCGTCGGGGACGTCCCCTGCAGGCAGAGTGTACGGCGCCTGCCCGGGCCGACAAAGGAGTGGCGCAGTGGCGGCGGTCACTCGCCGCGCAGCAGCACCAGCACCGACTCGAGCTCGTCCGGACGCACGAGCACCTCGCGTGCCTTCGACCCCTCGCTCGGGCCGACGACGTCGCGGTTCTCGAGCAGGTCCATCAGCCGGCCGGCCTTCGCGAACCCGACCCGGAGCTTGCGCTGCAGCATCGATGTCGACCCGAGCTGCGTGCTCACGATCAGCTCGGCGGCCTGGCACAGCAGCTGCAGGTCGTCACCGATGTCGGCGTCGATCTCCTTCTTGGCACCGGTCGGGACGATGACGTCCTCGCGGTACTCGGCGTCGCGCTGCTCCTTGCAGTGGGCGACGACCTCGTCGATCTCGCGCTCGCTGACCAGCGCGCCCTGCACCCGGATCGGCTTGGCGGCGCCCATGGGCAGGAACAGCCCGTCGCCCAGGCCGATCAGCTTCTCTGCGCCGGGCTGGTCGAGGATGACGCGGCTGTCGGCGAGGCTCGAGGTCGCGAACGCGAGCCGGCTCGGCACGTTGGCCTTGATCAGCCCGGTGACGACGTCGACGCTCGGCCGCTGCGTCGCGAGCACGAGGTGGATACCGGCGGCACGCGCCAGCTGCGTGATGCGGACGATCGACTCCTCGACGTCGCGCGGCGCGACCATCATGAGGTCGGCGAGCTCGTCGACGATCACCAGCAGGTACGGGTAGGGGCGGTAGACCCGTTGGCTGCCGGGCGGCGCGGTGATCTCACCGTTCCGGACCTTGGCGTTGAAGTCGTCGACGTGCCGGACGCCGCTCGCGGCGAGGTCCTCGTAGCGCATGTCCATCTCGCGGACGACCCACTGCAGCGCCTCGGCGGCCTTCTTGGCGTCGGTGATGATCGGCGTGACGAGGTGGGGCACGCCCTGGTACGCCGACAGCTCCACCCGCTTGGGGTCGACCAGGATCATCCGCACCTCGTCCGGGGTGGTGCGGGTCAGGATCGAGGTGATCAGCGCGTTCATGCAGGTCGACTTGCCGGAGCCGGTCGCGCCGGCCACCAGGATGTGCGGCATCCGCGCGAGGTCGGCGACGACGTACCCGCCCTCGATGTCCTTGCCGAGCGCGACGACGAGGGGACGCTGGTTGCCGGTCGCGGCGCTCGAGCGCAGGACGTCGCCGAGGCTGACGGTCTCGCGGTCGGTGTTCGGGATCTCGATGCCGATCGCCGACTTGCCGGGGATCGGCGACAGGATGCGGACGTCGGCCGAGGCGACCGCGTAGGAGATGTTCCGGCTGAGCTGGGTGATCCGCTCGACCTTCACCCCGGTGCCGACCTCGACCTCGTACCGGGTCACGGTCGGGCCGCGGGTGAAGCCGGTCACCGTCGCGTCGACGCCGAACTCCTCGAAGACGCCGGTGAGCGCCGCGATGACCTCGTCGTTGACCTTCGTCCGCGCCTTGGGCGGCGAGCCCCGGCCCAGCAGCGCCGGGTCCGGGAGCTGGTAGCCGCGGCCGTCGGCCCCGAGCGGCAGCTGCTCGCCGGCCGTCACCGGACGGGGGGTGCGGGCGCGCGGCGGCGCGGGGTCGGGATCGAGGTCGGGTGCGGCCTCCACCTCGGGCAGCACGATCTGCCCGGTGCCGTCGGTCACCGGGTCGGTCAGGTCGATGACCTCCGGCACCAGGTCGACGTGCTCACCGGGGCTGATGTCGTAGACCGGCGGCGGCGGCTCGGTCAGACCCGGGACGAGCCGGCGACGGCGGCTCTGCCTCGGCGGCTCGCCGGGGTCGCCCGCCCCGGGGGTGCGCCGGGCCAACGACCGCAGCCGCTCCGGGACCTCACGTACGGGGGTGCCCGACAGCACGAGCAGCCCGAACAGGCCGAGCAGGCCGAGCAGCGGTGCGGCGAGGAACGGGGTGACCGCGCTCTGCAGCGGGTCGGCCGCCAGGAACCCGACCAGCCCCCCGGCCGTACGCATCGCGTGGGCGCCGTCGGCCGGCACCGGCGTGCCGTGGGCGAGGTGGACGAGGCCGAGCACGGACAGCGCGGTCGCGCCGCCGCCCACGACGACCCGACCGCGGTGCTGCGGGTCGGCGGCGTGGCGCAGCAGCCGCCAGGCGACGACCAGCAGCACGGCGGGGAGCAGCGCCGCGGTGGTTCCGACGGCTCCCCGGACGACGTCCGACACCGCGGCGCCGACCGGTCCCCCGGCGTGCCACCACACGGAGACCGCGACGACGAGCGCGGCGCCGATCGCGGCGAGGCCGGCACCGTCGCGCCGGTGGGCGGGGTCGAGGTCACGGGCGCTGCTGCCCAGGCCCCGCACGGCGGTCCCGACGCCGCGGCCGACGAGCAGCCAGAGCCCGCGGGCCAGGCGGTAGAGCGCCCGGACCAGCCGGGGCAGCAGGCCGGGGCCGCGCTGCGGCGCGCGCTTCTGCGGCTGCCGCCCACCACCGGAGCGGGCGGCCGGCTTGCGGCGCGCGGACGTCGCCCGCGCCTGCGTACGCGGTCGGGTGGGCGTGCCGGTGGCCATGGTGCGGAACGCTAGAGGCGGCTGCCGACGGTTCCCGTCAGGCGCGCCGTCGGACCTC
>CAJCIY010000019.1 GCA_903970495.1 Candidatus Melainabacteria bacterium
GACCGCCGTGCTCGACGCCCGTGGCCCGCCGTCGCGGGTCGGACCGCCGTCGACCCTCCAGCGGGTCGCCGGCGACGTACGCGCCGGCCTGCGCCGCGCGAGCGCGCCGCTGCCCGGGCAGTCCGCCGCCCTGCTCCCTGCCCTCGTCGACGGCGACACCTCGGGGGTGACGGCTGCGACGCAGCACCGGTTCCGGGTCACCGGGCTGACCCACCTCGTCGCGGTGAGCGGGGAGAACCTCGCCGTCGTCACCGGCGTCACGCTCGGCGTGGTGCGGCGGCTGCGGTTCGGGCCCCGCGCGACCGCCCTCGTCACGGCCTGCGCCATCGCGGGCTTCGTCGTGCTCGCACGGCCCAGCCCCAGCGTGCTGCGCGCCGCGGTGATGGGAGCGATCGGCCTGGCGGCGCTCGCCGGTGGTCGGCCGCGACCCGCGCTCGCGAGCCTGTCGGCCGCGACGCTGCTGCTCGTGCTCGCCGACCCGTCGCTCGCCCGGCAGGCGGGCTTCGCGCTGTCGGTGCTGGCCTCGCTCGGCCTGCTGGTGCTGGCCCCGGGGCTGGCCGCCCGGTTCGCGCGCCGGATGCCCGGCTCTCTCGCGACGGCGATCGCCGTCCCGGTCGCCGCGCAGCTGGCCTGCACACCGGTCATCGCGGCGATCGGCGGCGGGCTCGGGCTCGTCGCGGTGCCCGCCAACCTGCTGGCCGCCCCGGCCGTCGCGCCCGCCACGGTGCTCGGGGTGCTGGCGGCGGCGGCTGCCCCGGCCTCGGGCGGGCTCGCGCACGCGTTCGCCCTCGGCGCCTGGCTGCCGTGCCGGTGGCTCATCGCGGTCGCCGCGGTCGGCTCGCGCGTCCCGGCGGCGACGGTGACGGCACCCACGGGGCTGCTGGGAGCCGCGTACGGGTCCGCGCTGGTCGCCGCGGTCCTCACCGTCCCGCCGGTCGTCTCGGCTGCGCGTCGCCGCGTGCGATCCTGCCCCGGTGACGGACGCGCCGGCCCCGGTCACGGTCGTGGTGGGCAGCGAGGAGCTGCTGCTCGCCCGTGAGGTCGAAGCCGTCGTCGCCGCCGTACGCGCCGCCGACCCGCAGGCCGAGGTCACGTCCGTCGACGGCGTCGACTTCGGCGACGAGCACGTGCTGTCGCTGGCCAGCCCCGACCTGTTCGGCGGCAGCAGCGTGCTTGTGGTCCGCGGCGTCCAGCACCTGTCCGACGCCCACACCGACGCGATCGGCGCGTTCGCGGCCGACCCGTTCGACGACACGTACCTCGTCGCGGTCCACGACGGGGGCAACAAGGCGCGCGGGCTGCCCGACCGGCTCGCCGGCCAGGGTGCCCGGGTGGTCAAGGTCGTGGCGCCCACCAGGCCGGCCGAGCGGATGGAGTTCGTGCAGGCCGAGATCCGCCGGGTCGGCGGCTCCTCGACCGCCGGCGCCGTCCGTGCCCTGGTCGAGGCGGTCGGCGGCGGCCTCCGAGAGCTGTCCGCGGCCGCTACCCAGCTCGTCGCCGACACCGGGGTCGGCCTGGTCGACGAGGACGTGGTCGCGCGGTTCCACCGCGGCCGCGCCGAGACGACCGGCTTCGCGGTCGCCGACGCCGCGATCAGCGGGAGGGTCGCCGACAGCCTGGCGCTGCTGCGTGCGGCGCTCGACACCGGCACCGCGCCGGTGCTGCTGACCAGCGCCCTGGCCTCGGGCTTGCGCGACGTCGCCCGCGTACGCGGCGGGGGGAGCCGCTCGGCCGGTCAGCTTGCCCGCGACCTCGGCATGCCGCCCTGGAAGGTCGAGAAGTCGCTGCGGGTCGCGCGCGGCTGGAGCGACGACGGGCTCGCCGCCGGCATCGCCGCCGTGGCGGTCGCCGACGCCGGCGTGAAGGGCGCGACCGACGACCCCGCGTACGCGGTGCAGCGGGCCGTGCTCGGCGTGCTCGCCGCGCGCGGCGCGCTCGAGACCCGCCGCTGATGCCACGGGCACGCCGATCGACGAGCGACGCGCGGGCAGCAGGCGGTCCGCCCGCGGCCGGGGACGCCGACGTCGAGCTCGGTCCCGGCACCGCAGCGGGCGCCGCAGGGGGCACAGCGCCGACCCGTCCCGCGAGGACCTGGTACGGCACCGTGCTGCGGCTGCGGCGCGCACGCCTGCACTGGCTGGTCCGCGCGCTCTACCTCGAAGGCGCCGCCGTGCTGGGGATCGTGCTCTACCTCGCGAACGCGGCGAGCGCCTGGGTGATCCTGGCGCTGCCCGCGGCCATCGCCGTGGCGGTCAAGCTCTACGACATGGTCCTCGACGCGACGGGCCCGCCCGACACCTGAGGCTCCGGTACTACTGGCCGAGCTTGGCGAGGCCGGTGGCGAGCGGGTACTACTGGCCGAGCTTGGCGAGGCCGGCGGCGAGCGCCGACTTGCGGTTCGCGGCCTGGTTCTTGTGGATGACGCCCTTGCTCGCGGCCTTGTCGAGATTGCGGGTCGCGTTCTGCACGGCGGCGGTCGCCGCCGCGACGTCGCCGGCGGCCTGCGCCTCGCGGGCCTGGCGCACGGCGGTCTTGAGCGAGGACTTGACGTCCTTGTTGCGCAGCCGCGCCTTCTCGTTGGTCTTGATGCGCTTGATCTGGCTCTTGATGTTGGCCATGCGGATGCGGCTCTCTCGTCGTGGGGTCGGCGGGCAGGTCACGCCGACGGTCACGGCGCAGCAGGTGCTCAGCTGCAGAGCATACCGGACGGTGCGGGCGGCGACCCCCGGCGCCGCGGGATGGGACGATGGCCGGGTGAAGCCTGTGGACGACCGGACCGACCCGGCCCTGATCCGCAACTTCTGCATCATCGCCCACATCGACCACGGCAAGTCGACGCTGGCCGACCGGATGCTCGAGGTCACCGGCGTGATCGAGCAGCGCAACATGCGCGCGCAGTACCTCGACCGGATGGACATCGAGCGCGAGCGCGGCATCACGATCAAGGCCCAGAACGTACGGCTGCCGTGGACGAGCACCGACGACGGCCGGGACTACGTCCTGCACCTCATCGACACCCCGGGCCACGTCGACTTCACCTACGAGGTCAGCCGCAGCCTCGCCGCCTGCGAGGGCGCGCTGCTGCTCGTCGACGCGGCGCAGGGCATCGAGGCCCAGACGCTGGCCAACCTCTACCTGGCGATGGAGAACGACCTCACCGTCATCCCGGTGCTGAACAAGATCGATCTGCCGGCCGCGCAGCCGGAGCGGTACGCCGAGGAGATCGCCCACCTCATCGGCTGCGAGCCGGGCGACGTCCACCGCATCAGCGCGAAGACCGGGCTCGGCGTGACGCAGCTGCTCGACACCGTCGTCCGCGAGATCCCGGCGCCGACCGGCGACCCGGACGCGCCGGCCCGGGCGCTGATCTTCGACTCGGTCTACGACTCCTACCGCGGCGTCATCTCCTACGTCCGCGTCGTCGACGGCGAGCTGACCACCCGCGACCGGCTGCAGATGATGTCGACGAAGGCGGTGCACGAGACCCTCGAGGTCGGCGTGATCTCGCCCGAGCCGGTCGTGCGCAAGAGCCTCGGCGTCGGGGAGGTCGGCTACGTCATCCCCGGCGTCAAGAACGTCCGCGAGGCCCGTGTCGGCGACACCATCACCAGCGCCTCGCACCCTGCCGAGACCTCGCTCGGCGGCTACCGCGACCCGCGGCCGATGGTCTTCTCCGGCCTCTATCCCATGGACGGCAGCGACTACCCCGACCTGCGCGAGGCGCTCGACAAGCTGCAGCTCAACGACGCCGCGCTGGTCTACGAGCCCGAGACCTCGGTCGCGCTCGGCTTCGGCTTCCGGGTCGGCTTCCTCGGCCTGCTGCACCTCGAGATCGTCCGCGAGCGGCTCGAGCGCGAGTTCGGGCTGACGCTGATCTCGACCGCGCCCAACGTCGTCTACCGCGTCGTGATGGAGAACGGCGAGGAGGTCGCGGTCACCAATCCCAGCGAGATGCCGGGCGGCAAGATCGCCGCGGTCTGGGAGCCGATCGTGAAGTCCATGGTGCTCGCCCCGAGCGAGTACGTCGGTGCGATCATGGAGCTGTGCCAGGCCCGCCGGGGCGTGCTGCTCGGCATGGACTACCTGTCGGAGAGCCGGGTCGAGCTCCGCTACACGCTGCCGCTCGCGGAGATCATCTTCGACTTCTTCGACGCGCTGAAGTCGCGTACCCGGGGGTATGCCTCGCTCGACTACGAGCTCGCCGGCGAGCAGGTCTCCGACCTGGTCCGCGTCGACATCCTGCTGCAGGGCGAGTCGGTCGACGCGTTCTCGGCGGTGGTGCACAAGGACAAGGCCTACGCGTACGGCACGGCCATGGCGACCAAGCTCCGCGAGCTGATCCCGCGCCAGCAGTTCGAGGTGCCGATCCAGGCCGCGATCGGCGCCCGGGTCATCGCCCGCGAGAACATCCGCGCGCTCCGCAAGGACGTGCTCGCCAAGTGCTACGGCGGCGACATCAGCCGCAAGCGCAAGCTGCTGGAGAAGCAGAAGGAGGGCAAGAAGCGGATGAAGAACATCGGTCGGGTCGAGGTGCCGCAGGAGGCCTTCATCGCCGCCCTGTCGACCACGACCGACTGAGCTCGCGCCGAGGGCCTGCCTAGGCTGGCTCGTCGTGACCATCGTCGTGGCGTTGCTCGCCGCGGCGGCCTTCGCCGGCGCGGTCGTGATCCAGCAGCGCGCGGCCCAGCAGGTCGGCGCCCGCTTCTCCCTCGTCGTCACGCCGCTCTGGCTGCTCGGCGGGACCGTCGACTTCGCCGGCTTCGTGCTGCAGGTCATCGCGCTGCACCTCGGCGGCGTCGTGGAGGTCCAGGTGCTGCAGGTCAGCGTGCTGCCCTTCGGTCTGTTGCTGGGCCGCGTACGCCTCCCGGCTCCGGCGTGGCTCGCGGTCGCGGGGGTCGGGCTCGGTCTCGCCGGGATCATCGCCGCGACCGACCCGCGGCCCGGCCGGGGGCACGACGGGCTGATCCCGGCGGTGGTCGTCGTCGCGGTGATCGTGGTCGTCGTGCTGCTGGCGACCCGCGGCGGAGACGTCCGCAGCGCCGTCGGGTCGGCCTTCTGCGCGTCGCTGCTGTTCGCCACGACGGCGACCACCGCGCACGTCGCCGGCGACGACTTCACGAGCCACGGCCTGGTCGGCCTGCTCGAGCGGCCTTCGGTCTACCTGACCGCGGTGATCTCGGCGACCGGGCTGGCGCTCGCGCAGCGGGCCTACGCGAAGGGGCCCCTCGCGCTGAACCTCGTCGTGCTGACGCTGCTCGACCCGCTCGCCTCGCTCGCCCTCGGCGTCGTCGTGGCCGGCGACCGGCTGCGCGGCGGTGGTTTCGCCGCCGTCGCCGTGCTCGCGGCGGTCGTCGCGGCAGCCTCGGTCGTGGTCCTCGCGCGCGAGGAGGCGGCCACCCGCCGGGCGCGGGTGGCCTGATGGCCGGCCCACCGCCTGACGGCGAGCCCGTGCCGCCGGAGGGACCGGTGGCACCCGGCGTGTGCGCCGAGCCGTTCGGGGTCTACGTCCACGTGCCGTTCTGCGCGACCCGCTGCGGCTACTGCGACTTCAACACCTACACCGCCGGCGAGCTGGGCGGCGCGACCGGCCCGGACGCGTGGGCGCGCGCCGCCCGCACCGAGGTCGCGCTGGCTGCGTCGACGGTCGTGGCAGGCCCGTTGCAGACCGTCTTCGTCGGCGGCGGCACGCCGACCCTCCTCGACCCGGCACTGCTGGCCGGTGTCCTCGGCGACGTCCGGGACGCCTTCGGCGCCGCGACCGAGGTCACCGTCGAGGCCAACCCCGAGACCGTCACGCCGGCTCTGCTCGACGCGCTGCTCGCGATGGGCGTGACCCGGCTCAGCCTCGGCATGCAGTCGGCGGTGCCGCACGTGCTGGCTGCGCTCGACCGCGTCCACACGCCTGGCCGGGCGGTCGAGGCGGCGCGGCTGGCCCGGGCGCACGGCTTCGGCGAGGTGTCCCTCGACCTCATCTACGGCGGACCGGGGGAGAGCGACGAGGACTGGCGGCGCTCGGTCGAGACGGCGCTGGGCGCCGGGCCGACGCACGTCTCGGCGTACGCGCTGATCGTCGAGGACGGCACCGCGCTCGGCCGCCAGGTGTCCCGCGGCGAGGTGGCCGCGCCCGACGACGACGTCCTGGCCGGCCGGTACGAGCTCGCCGACGCGCTGCTGACCGCCGCCGGCCTGCCCTGGTACGAGGTCTCCAACTGGGGCTCGCCCTGCCGGCACAACCTGGCCTACTGGCGCAGCCACGACTGGTGGGGGATCGGTCCGGGCGCGCACTCGCACGTGGCGGGGACGCGCTGGTTGAACGTGCGGCACCCGGCGACGTACGCGGCCCGGCTGGCCGACGGCGTCAGCCCGGCGCAGGGCCGCGAGCTGCTGACCGCGGCGCAGCGGGAGGACGAGCGGGTGCTGCTGGGCATCCGGCTGGCCGAGGGCCTGCCCGCGGCGGGGCTGCCCGGGCTGGACGAGCTGGTCGGCGACGGGCTGCTCGAGCGGCGGCCAGACCGTCACGGCGAGCGGGTCGTGCTGACCCCGCGCGGCCGGCTGCTCGCCGACGCCGTGGTCCGCGCCCTCCTGCCGTGACGGCTCCGGTCGGCTGCTCCCGTAGACTTGGCACTCGGGTCCGGGGAGTGCCAGAGCGGTGCGGGAGCAGGAGGGTGGACGAGCATGGATGACCGCCGGCTCGAGGTCCTCCGCGCGATCGTCGAGGACTTCGTCGCGACGCAGGAGCCGGTCGGCTCCAAGAGCCTGGCCGAGCGTCACCACCTCGGGGTCAGCCCCGCGACCCTCCGCGGCGACATGGCGGCGCTCGAGGACGAGGGCTACCTCACCTCGCCGCACACCAGCGCCGGCCGGGTGCCGACCGCGAAGGGCTACCGGCTGTTCGTCGACCGCATCGCCTCGGTGAAGCCGCTGACCGCCCCCGAGCGGCGGGCGATCGCGAGCTTCCTCGAGG
>CAJCIY010000020.1 GCA_903970495.1 Candidatus Melainabacteria bacterium
CCCGCCGAGGCGAAGCAGATCCGCGCGGCGGTCGCCTCACCGATGCCGAGGTGACGGTGCTCGACCAGCAGTGCGAGGTTCACGGCGAGCAGCAGACCGCCGCCGAGGTAGCCGAAGACGAAACCCCGCCCCGAGACCGCGTCGCGGCTGCCCGGCAGCTCGACGAGGTAGGAGTTGTAGAGCACGTTGGAGGCGCCGTAGGCCGTGCTGCCGACGATGAACAGGACACCGGCAGCGACGTACGCCGAGCCCGAGGTCGCGGCCAGCGCGAACGCCATGAGCGAGCCGGCGACGCAGCTCACGACCAGCAGCGGCCGCCGCGAGGGCCGCCGGTCGGCGGCTGCGCCGAGCCACGGCAGCACCGCGAGCTGACCGAGTGCGGCCAGCGTGACGACGAACGAGGGGTAGGACTCGGCGCGAAGATCCAGCGGCCCGACCCGGAACAACACGGCGGTGCCAGGCCGTTGATCAGTCGCCAGGGAGAGAAGCCACGGCCCGATCAGCACGGTCGCCACCGTGGTCTCCCAGCCGTGGTTGGCCCAGCTGTAGAACGACCAGCCGACGAGCCGACGGTCACGCACGGGGACTGAGCCTTGCACGGCGTCCCGCAGATCGGATCGGCCTCGCTGGGGAGACGAGGTTGTCGTGGCGTACTGGATCGGGGTCCTGATCGCCGCCGTGGTCTGCGCGGCGCTGTGCGTCGGCGCCCGCCGTCACCCTGGCCCGTGGACCGGCTGGGCGGGCCGTGGCCTCGCCGTGGTCCTCGCCGCCGACGCGGTCGTGTTCATCACCGCGCCGGTCGTGAAGGACGACTGGACGGTCGCGAGCTCCATCCCGATCGCGCTGTGCGACGTCGCGCTGGTGCTCGCCGCCATCGCCTGCGCCTGGCCGCGGTTCCAGCTGCTCGTGGAGCTGACGTACTTCTGGGGGCTCGCCGGCACCCTGCAGGCCGTCGCCACACCGGACCTCGACACCCGGTTCCCGCACCTCGAGTTCTTCGAGTTCGTGGTCGGCCACACCGGGATCATCATCGCGGCTCTGTTCCTCGTGGTCGGGCTGCGTCTCCGGCCACGGCAGCACTCGGTGCCCCGCATCTTCGCGATCACCGCGGCGTACACCGCGCTGGTCGGGCTGTTCGACTGGGCGACGGACTCCAACTACATGTTCCTGGCCGAGATCCCCCGGCACGCCTCGCTGCTGTCGGTGCTCGGCCCCTGGCCCTGGTACGTCGTGTCCGCCGCCGGTATCGCCCTGGTGCTGCTGGCGGTGCTCGACGCGCCGTTCCGGGCGGGACGGACACGGTGACGACCGCGCCGCGGCCGCGGCAGACCCGGACGCTCGAGGTGCTCGGCGTCGCGCTGCTGACGGTCGCGGTGCTGCTGCTGGTCGCGCTCGCGGTGCTGCCCGGCGGGTCCCCGGTCGCGTCCACGACGCTGAGCGTCGACGTGTACGGCCCCCGGGGCGACCTCGTACGGGTCGCCCTGTTCGTGTTCGGAGTCGGCACCTACGTGCTGGCGGCCACCTTCGCGCTGGAGCTGGGCGGGTGGCTCGGCCGGTTCGCCGCGGGCACCGCCGCGGTGTGGGCGACGGCGTCGGCGGTCGACGCGTTCGTGAGCACCAGCCGCACGGGTCAGCAGTCGCTGCACGGCTTGGTGCACATCGCCTTCGCCATCACCGGGCTGCTCGCGCAGGTCGTCATCGCGGTCGCGTACCCGGTGCTGCTGCGACGCCGGCTGCACCACGTGCCGCTCGCGTCGGGGGCCTCGTCCCTGTTCGTCGTCATCGCGGCCGCGCTGTTCTTTCTCGGTGGCCGCGACGGGTGGGTCGGCGCCGGCGAGCGGACGGTGCTGTTCTCCTCGGCCGTGTGGATGGTCGTCAACGTGATCGTGGCCGA
This sequence comes from Candidatus Melainabacteria bacterium, assembly GCA_903970495.1. GTDB lineage: Bacteria > Actinomycetota > Actinomycetes > Mycobacteriales > CAJCIY01 > CAJCIY01. The sequence goes on from CAJCIY010000020.1 coordinate 1,895, forward strand.
TCGCCTCGAGCACGCCCGGCTGGTCGCCGAGCTCGCGGTCCTGGAGGATCCGGCCGCCGTGCGCGACCTCGTCGACTGACGGTTGGATGGCGGCATGTCGCCGCACCCGAAGGCCGAGCTGCACCTGCACGTCGAGGGCACCCTCGAGCCGGCCATGGCGCTGCGGCTCGCCGCCCGCAACGGCGTGACGCTGCGGCACCGTGACGTCGAGGCCCTGTCGGCCGCGTACGACTTCCGCGACCTGCAGTCGTTCCTCGACCTCTACTACGAGTGCATGGCGGTGCTGCGGACCGCGGCCGACTTCGAGGAGCTGCTGGCGGCGTACCTCGTGCGCGCGGCGGCCGACGGCGTCACCCGGGCCGAGGTGTTCTTCGACCCGCAGGCACACACCTCGCGCGACGTGCCGCTGGCGGTCGTGATGCAGGGTCTGCTGGCCGCGATCGACGGGCAGGAGGCCGTGTCGGTCGGCCTCATCCCCTGCTTCGTGCGCCACCTGCCCGCGAGCGACGCGCTCGCCTCGCTGCAGGACCTGGAACCGTGGGCCGACCTGCTGCTCGGCGTCGGCCTCGACTCCACGGAGCTCGGCCACCCGCCGTCCGAGTTCGCCGAGGTCTTCGCCCTCGCCCGGTCGTGGGGGTTGCACACGGTCGCGCACGCCGGCGAGGAGGGACCGCCCGCGTACGTCTGGGAGGCCCTCGACGTGCTCGGCGTGGAGCGCGTCGACCACGGGATCCGCTGCATCGAGGACGACGCGCTGGTCCGGCGTCTGGCCGCCGACGGCGTGCCGCTGACCGTCTGCCCGCTGTCGAACGTACGGCTCCGCTGCGTCGCCGACCTCGCGGCGCACCCGCTGCCGCGGCTGCTCGACGCCGGCGTCGTCGTGGCCCTCGCGTCCGACGACCCCGCGTACTTCGGCGGCTACGTCGGCGCGACCTACGACGCGGTGCAGGTCGCGTACGGCTGGAGCGAGGCCGACCTCGGCCGGCTGGCCGCGATGTCGCTCGGCGCCGCGTTCACCGGCTGACCCGCGAGCGGCGCAGCAGCAGCACGACGTCGAGCCCGGCGACCGCCATCGCGGCCGCGAACGGCCGGCGCGAGGTCGGGCCGGCGCCGAGCCCGGCGGCGGTGACGCCGGCCGCGGCGGCGAAGGCCGGCGCCCGCAGCCCGGTGAGCAGCGCCGTGCCGGTGAGGAGCGCCGCGGCAGAGCCGACCCGGCTCGGCCCCCGGCCGAGCCGGGTCGCGACGTTGCGGACGTCGGTCGCGCTGTCGTCGTCGAGGTCCGGCAGCGCGTTCGCCAGGTGCGCGCCGACGCCGAGCAGCGCGGCCGCGGCCCCGATGCGGTGGGGCAGCGACCGTCCCGCCGGGGTCGCGACGCCGGGCAACAGCCCGAAGGACAGCGCGTACGGCGCCCACGACAGTGCCGTCGACTTCACGCCGAGGTCGTAGGACCAGGCCGAGGCGAGCGCGACCAGGTGCCGGCGGCCGGGGCCGCCGAGCCGGGCCGACGCCACGAGGCTGACCGCGAGCGCCGTGAGGGCCGCGGCCCGTACCTGCGAGGCGTCCACCGTCCCGGCCGCGACCGGCTTGTCGGTGCGACCCACCGCGGTGTCGCGGGAGGCATCCAGCCAGTCGTTGCACCAGCCGACCGACAGCTGCCCGGTGCCGACGGCCGCGGCGACCCGCGCGACGCCCCGCCGGTCGTGGCCGGTCAGGGTGGCGAGCGCCGCGGCCATCGCCGTCACGGCGAGGCTCGGCTGCGGGTGGCAGGCCCGCAGCAGCGTCGCTGTCCGCATGCACGCGAGGCTAGGCCGTGCCAGGGTCCCGCTGTGGACGGACTGCTGCCCGAGACCCTTGCCGACCAGCGCACCCACGTGCTCGGCATCCTCGACGGCCTCGACCCCGAGGCGCTCGCGCGGCCGGTGCTGCCCAGCGGCTGGAGCTGCGCGCAGCTGGTCCACCACCTGGCCGTCGACGTCGAGCGGTTCTGGTTCCAGCGGGTCCTGCTCGGCCGCGAGGTGCCGCTGCCGGACGGCTGGGAGATAGGGACGGGCGTCGACCCGTTGGCGCTCTACCGCGCGGAGAGCGCCGAGACCGACGGGATCATCGCCGCCACCGATGCCGGCGCCGCGCCGCTGTGGTGGCCGACCTTCTTCGGTGACTTCCGGCTCCACGACCTCACCGAGATCGTGCTGCACGTGATCACCGAGACCGCCGTGCACGCCGGGCACCTCGACGCGGCACGCGAGCTGCTCGACGGCCGGCAGTGGATGACCTTCGACTAGTCCGTGCCGACATCGGGGTCGGCCGGGGTGACCGCCGACTGCCCGTCCTCGACGACCGCGGTGTCACCCGCGCTGCCGGGGTCGATGGCTACCTCGTCCTCGACGGAGTCGACGTCCTCCGCCGGCTGCGTACCGGCCTGCGGCTCGCCGGTCGGTGCCACGGGCGGCGGGGTGCTGTCGGGTTCGCTCATGACCCCGGGATGCCCTCGCGGCGAGGAGCGACGCCTCGCGGCGCGCGGGTCGGTCAGCCCGTCCGGCGGCGGAGGCCGAGCGAGCGCGCGGTGAGCGTCGCGACCACGGTCGAGCAGAACGCGAACCAGACCCAGCCCACCGCCCGGAAGGCGGCTCGGCGCTGCGGGGTCTCGAGGGCGTCGGTCATGGCCCGCATCGTGCCACCGCACCGGCCGAGGCGCGGGGCTCGTCTCGCGGGATGCCAGAGTGAGGCATGAGCACAACCCCCGTCGTCGTGGTCACCGGAGCCAACGGCCTGGTCGGCGCCGCCGTCTGCGCAGCCCTCTCGGAGCGCGGTGCCGAGGTGCGCGCCGTCGTGCGACGCGCCGGCACCGCGCCCGTCCTGACCGGGGTGCAGGAGCGGGTCGGCGACTTCCCCGACCCGGCGTTCGCGGCCGACGTCCTCGCCGGGGCGGACGCCGCCGTCACGACGGTGCACCCGATGGCCTCGGACCTCGCGGCGCAGCGCAGCATCGGCGTCGAGGGCACGACGGCGTTCGCGCGGGCCGCGGTGGCCGCGGCGGTGCCGCTGCTCGTCCACGTCTCGACCGCCGCCGTCTACGACCGTTCGCCCACGACGGGGGACGTCGACGAGTCCTCGCCGCTGGTCGGTGACGACGCCGGCGACTACGCGGTGACCAAGCGCGACCTCGACCTCGCGCTGGACGGCGTCGAGGGCATCACGCGGGTGCTGATCCGCCCGCCGGCGATCCTCGGCCCGGGCGAGACCTCGGTCTGGAACACGCTGCGCCCGCAGTCGATCCGCGACCATGAGCAGGCCCGTCATGCGGTCGCCGCCCAGACCTTCCCCTGGGTCCACGTCGTGGACCTCGCCGCCCTCGCCGCCGACCTGGTGACCGGGCAGGTCGGCGACGGCCCGGCGGCGGGCGGGTGCACCGCGGTCAACGTCGCCGGCCAGCCGGCGACGGTCCGCGACTACTACCTGGCCGTCACCGGCGCGGTCGGCGTCGAGCCGGTCTGGGACGACCAGCCCGCCTGGACCGGCCAGCTGCTGACCGACCGCGCGACCGGCTGGGACTGGAAGCCCACCGTCGGACTGGACCAGGCCCTGGCGGAGCTGGCCGCGGGTCTCAGGTCCTGACCCTGGGCGAGAGCACCGGCCGCCCGAACCTCGCCCGTACGCCGGGGGACCACAGCGGCCGGAGCATCGGGCCGGCCGGGGCGACGTCGGCGGCGGCGACCAGACCGTCCTCGAGGTCGACCAGCTCGGCGTCGTGGAGCGGCCAGCTGCCGTGCTCGTTGGGCACCCACACGGTGCGCCCGCGCAGCTGCGAGTGCATCCCCCACCGGGCGGTGAGGAACGACTCCAGCGGTGTCGGCTCCACGCGCCCGCCCACCCGTACGGCGACGGTGCTGCTCGCGCCGCCGCGACGGCGGACCTCCCACCGCCGTTCCGTGCCCG
>CAJCIY010000021.1 GCA_903970495.1 Candidatus Melainabacteria bacterium
CGGCGTACCGCTCGTGGTCTTGGCCGGTGCAGCAGTCGTGGCTGCCATGGCTGCGGGTTCCGGCGTCGGAGAAGCAGCGGTGCTTGGCGCAGCGGCTGGGCCATTGCCGGCGCCCGCCCCGTCGGTGCTGCTCGACCCGCCCCGGCCGGTCCGCGTCCTCGACGCCCGCGGCGCGCTCGTCCGCGTCACCGACCGCGGCGGGGTGCCGTCGCCGCCGGCCGCGCTCGACCTCGGCGACGGCCCGGTGCCGGTCACCGGCTGGGCCGGGCCGTGGCCGGTCGACGAGCGGTGGTGGGACGAGGCGACCGCCTCCGGGCGGCGGGCGCTGTTCCAGCTCGTCGACGTCGCCGGGCGGGCGTACCTCGCCTGCTGCCGGGTCGACCCGGTGCGGTGGACCCTCGACGCGGTCTACGACTGACGTGGCCGACTGATGGCCGACTGATGGCGTTCAACAACCCGCCGGTGCCGTGGCGGCGGATCGAGGAGACGCTGACCGGAGGACCGGACGGCCGGAGCCCCGACGGCATCGCGCTCTGGCAGCGGCCGGAGCCGGACGGCGGTGACGGCCCCGGCTGGTCGCGTCACCGCGGTGCGTACCGGACGCCCGCACTGGTCCGGCCGCGGTCCGTCGTCCCGTACGCGGAGCTGCACGCGCACACCTCCTTCAGCCACCTCGACGGCGCGGCCACACCCGAGGAGATGGTCGAGGAGGCGGCGCGGCTCGGGCTGTCCGCGCTGGCGGTCACCGACCACGACGGGATGTACGGCCTGCCCCGCTTCGCCGCGGCCGCAGCCGGTCAGGGGATGCCGACGATCATCGGCGCGGAGCTGGCGCTCGACGCCCGGATCCCCGCGACGAGGAGCGCCGGGCTGACCGGCGCCCGGGCTGCCGTACCCGATCCACCGGGCCGGCACCTGCTGGTGATCGCCCGCGACCCGACCGGGTACGCGAGCCTCTGCCGCGCGATCAGCGCCGCCCACCGCCGGGGCGGCGCGAAGGGGCATCCGGTCCACGACCTCGACGAGCTGACCGCGCTCGCCGGCGGCCACTGGCTGGTGCTGACCGGCTGCCGCAAGGGGCCGGTCCGTGCGGCCCTGGGGGCGGACCTCGACCCGGCGCGGCGGGCCCTGCAGGAGCTGGTCGACCGCTTCGGGCGCGAGCACGTCGCGGTGGAGCTGACGTACGCCCGGGAGGCCCTCGCCGACGAGCGCTTCGACGCGCTCGCGCTGCTGGCGGGCGAGGCGGGGCTGCCGACCGTCGCGACGACCGGTGCTCACTACCACTCCCCCGAGCGCCGGCGGCTCGCCACGGTGCTCGCCGCCGTCCGCGCGCGGCGCAGCCTCGACGAGCTCGACGGCTGGCTGCCGGGGTGGGCCGACGCGCACCTGCGCTCGGGCGCGGAGATGGCGCACCGCTTCGCCCGGTGGCCGGGCGCCGTCGACCGCGCGGCCGCGCTGGGTGCCGAGGTCGCGTTCGACCTGAAGCTGGTGGCGCCGAACCTGCCGCCGTTCGACATCCCGCCCGCATACGCCGACGAGATGGCCTACCTGCGGCACCTCACCTACGCCGGCGCGGCCGAGCGCTTCCCCGACGGCGTCACCGACGTCGTCCGCAGGCGGCTCGAGCACGAGCTGGAGGTGATCGCGCAGCGCAGCTTCGCCGGCTACTTCCTGGTCGTGTGGGAGATCACGGAGTTCTGCCGGCGCAACGGGATCCTCTGCCAGGGCAGGGGTTCCGCGGCCGGGTCGGCGGTCTGCTTCGCGCTGCGGGTGACCGCGATCGACCCGATCTCCTACGACCTGCTCTTCGAGCGGTTCCTCGCGCCGGACCGGACGGAGCCACCCGACATCGACCTCGACATCGAGTCGGGCGACCCGCGGGAGAAGGTCATCCAGTTCGTCTACGCCAAGCACGGTCGCGACTACGCGGCGCAGGTCGCGAACTCGGTGGTCTACCGGCCGAAGAACGCGGTCCGCGACGTCGCCCGCGCGCTCGGCTTCCCGGCCGGCGTGCAGGACGCGTGGAGCAAGCAGCTCGACCGCTGGTCGTCGCAGCCGCTGGAGGCTGACGATGACGGTCCGACGCCGCTCGTCCGCGAGCTGGTCAACGAGCTGATCCCGCTGAACGCGCCGCGCCACCTCGGCATCCACAGCGGCGGCATGGTGATCTGCGACCGGCCGGTGGTCGAGGTCTGCCCGGTCGAGTGGGCGCGGATGCCCGGCCGCTCGGTGCTGCAGTGGGACAAGGACGACTGCGAGTACGCGGGTCTGGTGAAGTTCGACCTGCTCGGCCTCGGCATGCTGCGCGCGCTGCGGTTCTCCTTCGAGCTGGTCGAGGCGTGGCACGGCATCCCGCTCGAGCTGGCGACGATCCCGCCGGAGCAGCCGTGCGTCTACGACATGCTCGCCGTCGCCGACACGGTCGGGGTGTTCCAGGTGGAGTCGCGGGCGCAGATGCAGGCACTGCCGCGGACGCTGCCGCGCTGCTTCTACGACCTGGCGATCCAGGTCGGGCTGATCCGGCCCGGGCCGATCCAGGGCGGTGCGGTGCACCCGTACATCCGGCGCAAGCGGGGGGACGAGGAGGTCACCTACCCGCACCCCTCGCTGGAACCGGCGCTGAAGCGCACCCTCGGCGTGCCGCTGTTCCAGGAGCAGCTGATGGAGATCGCGGTCTACGGCGCCGGCTTCTCGCCGGCGGAGGCCGACCAGCTGCGGCGGGCGATGGGCTCCAAGCGGGGCGTCGAGCGGATCGATGCGATGGAGGGTCGGTTGCGCGCGGGGCTCACCGACAACGGGATCACCGGGCAGGTGGCCGAGGACATCGTCAACCGGATCAAGGCGTTCGCGGCGTTCGGGTTCGCCGAGAGCCACGCGTTGTCGTTCGCGCTGCTGGTGTACGCCTCGTCGTGGCTCAAGCGGCACCATCCGGCGGCGTTCCTCGCGGCGCTGCTGAACGCGCAGCCGATGGGGTTCTACTCGCCGCAGTCGCTGGTGCACGACGGGAAGCGGCACGGACTGACGGTCCGGCGGGCGGACGTGCAGGTGTCAGCGGTCGGCGCGTCGCTCGAGGCGATCGACCCGGCGTCGGACGCCGGCCCGGTGTCGTGCGGGTGCGCGCACGGCGTGGCCCAGCCGGCCGTACGCCTGGGGCTGGCGGAGGTGCGGTCGTTCGACGAGCTGACGGCCGGCCGGGTGGTGGCGGCGCGGGAGTCGGGTGGGCCGTTCCGTTCGGTGGCCGACCTCGCGCGGCGGGCCGACCTCGCCGCCCGGAACGTGGAGATGCTCGCCTCGGCGGGGGCGCTCGAGGGGCTCGGGCTCGGGCGGCGGGAGGCGCTGTGGGTCGCGGGGCCGGCGAGCGCCGTACGGCAGGGGCACCTCGACCTGGAGCTGGTCGACGAATCGGCGACGCCGGTGCTGCCGCCGATGACCGGGACCGAGGAGCTGGTCGCCGACTTCTGGGCGACGGGGGTGACGCCGGAGGTCTATCCGACCGCGACGTTCCGGGACCGACTCGACGCGCTCGGGATCATCCCGGCAGCGCGGCTGCGGTCGACGCCGGACCGGTCGCAGGTCGTCGTGGGCGGGATCGTCACCCACCGGCAGCGACCGACGACCGGCGGCGGGACGGTGTTCCTGTCGCTGGAGGACGAGACCGGAATGGCCAACGTGATCTGCCGGGAGGCGGTGTGGAACCGCGACCGGAAGGTGGCGGCCGGCTCCAGCGGACTGCTCATCCGCGGTCGGCTGGAGCGCACCGGCGAGGTGGCGAACGTGCTGGCGGAGTCGATCGAGAAGCTGCCGATCCCGCTGAACCCGGCCTCGCGCGACTTCCGCTGACCGCGGACCGGCTGCGCTGCAGGCGATTCCGCTCAGCCCTCGCGGCTGAACGGGAGCACGGAACCCGGCGCGCTCTCGAGCGCACCGGGGATCGCCGCCAGGCGCGCCTCGACCAGACCGAGGAACGTCTGGGTGTCGCGCAGCAGGTCGTCGGCGTCGCGGCTGCTCACCGTCTGGGCGAAGCCCGACTCGGCCGCCGCGCGCTTGCTCGCGCCGGCCGCGAAGAACGCCGCCCACTCCCCCAGGTCGGGCGCGACGACGGTCAGCAGCGACCACACGCTGGGCGATCGGCCGCGGCGCGACGGCGCCGGGCGGGCGCGGGCGGCGAGGACCGCCGACGCCGCCCGCAGCGCCGCGAGATGGGCCTGCACGTAGCGCTGGGCCGGGTCGGACGAGGCCGCCGCCGCGACGACGCCGGCCTGGGCGGTGTCGAGCAGGGCGCTGCAGCTGCGCCGGGGCAACGCGGAAGCAGGCACGGGCACGCTCCTCGGGACGGTCAGGTCGGGCACGACCGCGACGGCGACCCGACCTGAGTGGGTCGCCACATCAGGGGCGGCGGGCCGCCGCAGCAGCGCAGCTCCGGGCACGACCTCACCTCCTGACGTCAGCGGACGGATGGGCCGGGTGGAGCGCTTCCCCACGCCCCACCCGGTGTCGGTGGTCGCCCGGCAGGTCGGCGGGGGTCTGCGGTGGGTGTCAGAGTCGCCGACCGGCCGGGCGTCGTTCGCAGTACCCTTCGAACGGGTGTTCGAACAAGGGGAACAGTAGCGCCCGGGTCCGACACGACGTCAAGCCCCGGCCGGATCTGTGGAGGAGCACATGGCGGTCACGTGGCAGCCCTCGCTGCTCGACCTCGGCGAGCCGACCGCGATCGACCCCATGCTGGCCGGCCGGCGGCGCATCGCGCTGGACGCGACCAGCTGGCTCGACCTGCTGCCGTCGTGGGTCCACGGCGGCGACGCCCTGCTCGAGGAGCTCACCGCCGGCGCGCCCTGGCTGCCGCAGCGCACCCGGCAGATGTGGGACAGCGAGGTCACCGAGCCGCGCATCGTCGCGCAGTGGCCCGACCTCGCGACGCTGCCGCCGATCGTCGAGCAGATGCGGGTCGCCGTCTCCGTCGCGTACGGCACCGACTTCGACCGGGTGGCGGTCAACCTCTACCGCGACGGCCGCGACTCCGTGGCCTGGCACGGCGACCGCGTACGCCACACCCACGTCAGCCCGCTGGTCGTCACCGTCAGCCTCGGTGCGCGAAGGCCGTTCCGGGTACGGCCGCTCGGCGGCGGCGCGACCGTGTTCGACCAGAGCCTGGGCGCCGGCGACCTGCTCGTGATGGGCGGCCGCATGCAGCACGACTGGCAGCACGCCGTCCCCAAGGTCAGCCGCGCGACCGGCGCGCGGATGTCCCTGACGTTCCGGCACAGCGGACCGGTAGGTGCGGGTGGCTGAGTCGCCGAGATCCACGCAAGCGGCGGCGATTGCGGCGTGTCTCACCGTCACCGTCGATCTCGGCGCATCGAATCGGGTCTCGGCGAGGAAACTGGGCCGACCTCCCTGGCAGGCTCCGGCCCATGTCTTCTCGCGTGTCCAACGTCTGCCTCGACGCCGCCGACCCGTACGCCCAGACGCTCTGGTGGGCGCAGGTGCTGGAGGATTTCACGGTCGACGAGTCGTGGGAGATGGAGCCCGGCGACGAGGAGGCCGGCCTCGTCGGTCCCGACGACCGCTTCCTGCTGTTCCTGAAGGTGCCCGAGCCCAAGACGGTGAAGAACCGCATGCACCTGTGCGTACGACCGGTCGAACGCGACCGGGACGCGGAGGTCGAGCGGATCCTCGGCCTCGGCGCGACGCTGGTCGACGACCGGCGGAACGGCGACAAGGGCTGGGCGGTGCTCGCCGACCCCGAGGGCAACGAGTTCTGCGTGCTGACCCGCTACGTGCCGGGCACGGACCCTGATGACGGGAACTGAACCAGCAGCCTGCCGGCGCCGCTCGCCGGTCCCTCGCGCCGAGGTCGTCGCCGCGTGGACCGCACCGGTCGGCTCAGCCCGAACCGTCATCAAGCCCTGAAGGGGCGGGCGGGTCCGGCGATCCTCGGCCAACATGGCGGCATGAACGAGGTGGACCCGGAGGTCGTGCGACGGTGGCAGGAGTGCGCAGACCTCGTGGCCGCCGACGTCGCGCGCACGACGGATCTCACGGGTGCCTGGCGGGTCGAGGTCCGCGATGACGAAGACGCCCTCAGCGCCGATCTCCGTGCAGGAACGCGCCATGCTCGCGGCCCGGCGTACCGGTCGCACCTGCGGATCACCTTCGGCGCGCCACGCGAGCGGCCTCGGGTCCCGTTGCTGCGACCCGAGATCTGGCTTGTCGCCGGTGGAGTCGCCGAGATCCTGCTGTCGCCCGACGTCGTCGAGATCGCCGACGGCGTGCGCGAGATCGCAGCGAAGGTCCAACACGAGGTCATCGACGAGCTGTGGACCGCGTGGCCGGTCTGCCCTGGCCACGCGCACCCTGCCGAGGTCGGTGGCTCCGAGTGGATGTGCCCGACCAGTCGCTCTCCCATCGCCGAGATCGGCCGACTCAGCCGCTGAGGGGTCGGCGCCGTCGACCTGGACATAGGACTGCCATGACGACTCTCGTGATCGCCGGCGGCCACGGCAAGATCGCCCTGCTGCTGGCCCGGGCGCTGACCGCGCGCGGCGACACCGTCCGCTCGCTGATCCGCAACCCGGACCACGCGGGCGACCTACGCGCCGCCGGCGCCGAGCCGGTCATCTTCGACCTCGAGGCCGGCGGCGACCTCGCGGCAGAGCTCGACGGCGCCGACGCCGTGGTCTTCGCCGCAGGCGCCGGTGCCAACAGCGGCCCGGAACGGAAGTGGACCGTCGACCGCGACGGCGCGCTGATCCTCGCCGCGGCTGCCGCGGAGGCCGGGGTCCGCCGGTACCTGCTGGTGTCGTCGTACGGCGCCCGGCCCGACGCCAGGACCGGGGACGAGACGTTCGACGTCTACCTCGCGGCCAAGTACGAGGCCGACGAGGGCGTCCTCGCCACCGACCTCGACGTGACCGTGCTGAGGCCGGTCTCGCTGACCGACGACCCCGGCGTCGGCACCGTCACCCTCGCCGAGCACGTGGACCGCGGCGAGGTCAGCCGCGCCGACGTCGCCCCGGTCCTCGTCGCCCTGCTCGACGCGCCGGCCTCGATCGGCCGGACGCTCGAGCTGGTGGCCGGCCCGACGGCGATCTCCGATGCCGTCCGCCGGATCTGACGGCCGGCCGACCGCTCGTGACGCCTGGCGCCGAGATCGGTGAGACCGTG
>CAJCIY010000022.1 GCA_903970495.1 Candidatus Melainabacteria bacterium
CGGCAGGCCTGCCGCACCTCGCCGTCTGCGACCAGCCGACCACGGGCGGCGTGTGGGTGACGGTGGCGTCGCGGGCCGACGTACGCATCGCGGTCGACCGCGCGGTGGTCGGCTTCGCCGGGCCGCGGGTGGTCGAGGCGCTGACCGGGACGATGCCGGAGGGCAGCCACCGCGCGGACACCGCGTACGCGGCGGGGCTGGTCGACGTCCTCGCCGACGGGCCGGCCGTCGAGGCGGTCCTGGTCCGGGCGCTCGACCAGCTCGTCGCCGCCCCGCGGCCGGTCACCGCGACGCCCGGCGCGGCCGCAGACCGCGACCCCTGGGCGCAGGTGCTCGCCACCCGCGCCGCCGGCCGTGGCGCCGGTCGCTGGACCCGGGAGCTGCTCGACGACGGCGCGGTCCCGCTCCGCGGCGGTGACCCGACCTGCGGCGGCTGGCTCGGGCGGCTGGCGGGGCGACCGGTCGTCTGCTTCACCCTCGGCGCCGAGCCCGGCGACGCGCCGGGCGTCGGCGGCTACGCGCTGCTGGAGCGGTGCGCGGGCCTCGCCGACCGCCTGCGGCTGCCGCTGCTGACGGTGTGCGACACCCCGGGCGCCGACGCGACCAGCCCGAGCGAGAACGCCGGGCTGGCGCCGGCGATCGGCGCCGCGATGGCCGCGCTGCTGCGGTGCGCCGCCCCGACCCTCGGTGTGCTGCTCGGTGAGGGCGGCTCCGGCGGCGCGCTGGCGGCCCTCGCGACAGACCGGCTGTGGCTGGCCGCCGACTCCTACTTCGCGGCGCTGGTCCCGGAGGGCGCGGCGGCCGCGCTGAAGACGACACCGCAGGACGCGGCGGCCCGACTGCGGCTGCGGCCCTCCGACGTGGCGACGCTGCCGGTCTGCGACGGCATCCTCGACGCGGACGACGCCGTCGGGCTGCTGGCGGGGCAGCTCGACGAGCTGTCCGCGCTGCCCGACCGGCTGCGGCGACGCCAGCAGCGCTGGGCCTGAGGCTGCTCTCACCCCTGCCGGAAGGCCCTGTGCCAGACGGTGGTCAGAGCTTCTCCAGCGGCGCGTAGCGCAGCAGCAGCCGCTTCTCGCCGTACGCGCCGCCGAAGTCGACCGTCGCCTGGGCCTTGTCGTCGGACCCCGCTGTGGCGACGACCGTGCCGACCCCGAACGTGTCGTGGGTGACCTTGTCGCCGGGCTCGAGGCTGGGCACCGGCCGCAGCCCGACGCCGGCGGACTTGCCGCGCGCCATCATCCGGGCGGCGACCTGCTGGCTCGCGCTCGACCGGGTCGGGCCGTCCTGCACGTGGCCCTGCCACTCGACCAGCGCGGACGGCACCTCCTCGAGGAACCGCGACGCAGGGTTGTACATCGGTGTCCCCCAGCCGGACCGGACCGTCGACCGGGTGAGGTAGAGCCGCTGCTCGGCACGCGTGATCCCGACGTACGCGAGCCGACGCTCCTCCTGCATCTCGAGCGGGTCACCGAGCGAACGCAGGTGGGGGAAGACGCCGTCCTCCATGCCGGAGAGGAAGACCACCGGGAACTCGAGCCCCTTGGCCGCGTGCAGCGTCATCAGCGTGACGACGCCGCCGTCGGCGTCGGGGATCTGGTCGGTGTCGGCGACGAGCGACACCTGCTCCAGGAAGCTGGTGAGCCCGCCGCCCGGGGTACCGGCCTCGTACTCGCGGGCGACCGCGACCAGCTCGGCGAGGTTCTCGCGGCGGCCCTCGGCCTCGATGCCGTCGCCGGACTCCGCCTGCTCCTCGAGCATCGCGGTGTAGCCGCTGCGGTCGAGCACCGCCTCCATCACGTCACCGACGTTCGTGCCCGCTGCCAGCTCCCGCAGGTCGCCGAGCAGCGCGGCGAACTCCTTGGCCTGCGCGGCGCTGCGGGTCGCCAGCCCCGGTACGTCCTCGATGCGGTCGAGCGCCTCGGAGAACGGGATCCGTTCGCGGTCGGCGAAGTGCGCGATCGCGGCCTCGGCCTTCTCGCCGATCCCCCGTCGCGGGGTGTTCAGGATCCGCCGGAGGCTGATCGTGTCGGTGGGGTTGGCCAGCACCTTCACGTACGCCAGCAGGTCGCGGACCTCGCGGCGCTCGTAGAAGCGCACCCCGCCGATGACCTTGTACGGCAGCCCGACCCGGATGAACACCTCCTCGAACACCCGCGACTGCGCGTTGGTCCGGTAGAAGACGGCCACCTGCGAGGGCGCGACGTCGTGCTCGTCGGTGAGCCGGTCGATCTCGCCGGCGACGAAGGCCGCCTCGTCGTGCTCGCCGTCCGCGACGTACCCGATGATCTTGGGGCCGTCGCCCTGCGCGGACCAGAGGCTCTTGGGCACCCGGTCGGGGTTGCGGGCGATGACGGCGTTGGCCGCCGCGAGCACGGTCTGCGTGGAGCGGTAGTTCTGCTCGAGCAGCACGACGTGCGCCTCGGGGAAGTCGCGCTCGAACTCGACGATGTTGCGGATGCTCGCGCCGCGGAAGGCGTAGATCGACTGGTCCGCGTCGCCCACGACGCACAGCTCGGCGGCGTCGACGTCGCCGGCGTTCGCACCGGTGCTGACGGCGTGGCCGGCGAGCTCGCGGACCAGCACGTACTGGGCGTGGTTGGTGTCCTGGTACTCGTCGACGAGCACGTGCCGGAACCGGCGGCGGTAGTGGGCCGCGACGTCGGGGAACGCCTGCAGCAGCTCGACCGTACGCATGATCAGGTCGTCGAAGTCCATCGCGTTGGCCTGCTTGAGCCGGGCCTGGTACGCGGCGTAGACCTCGGCGACCTGCTTCTCGACGTGGTTGCTCGCGCGGGCGGCGGCCGTCTCGTGGTCGACCAGCTCGTTCTTGAGGTCGCTGATCTGGTGGGCGAGCGCCCGGGCCGGGAAGCGCTTGGAGTCGAGGTCGAGGTCGCGGCACACCAGCGTCACCAGCCGCTGGCTGTCGCCCTGGTCGTAGATCGAGAAGCTGCTCGTGAAGCCCAGGTGGGCGTGCTGCTCGCGCAGGATGCGGACGCAGGCGGAGTGAAAGGTGCTCACCCACATCGCCTTGGCGCGCGGGCCGACCAGCTGCGCGACGCGCTCCTTCATCTCGCCGGCGGCCTTGTTGGTGAAGGTGATCGCGAGGACCTCGCCCGGCCGTACCTGGCGCGCGGCGAGGAGGTAGGCGATGCGGTGGGTGAGCACCCGGGTCTTGCCCGAGCCAGCGCCGGCCACGATCAGGAGCGGCGAGCCGGCGTGCACGACGGCCTCGCGCTGCTGCGGGTTGAGGCCCTCGAGCAGCGCGGCGACCCGCGGGTCGGTGCGCAGCTCCGAGCCGTCACCCGGCTCGTCTGATGTGACCGTGGGCGCGGTCTCGGGGGCTGCTGTCATCGCCTCCCGATTCTAGGTGCGCCCTGCGACGTCGACCTCGGTCCCGCGCCGCGACACCACCGCTTCACCGCGGCCCGCACGAGCTGCTCCGCCTGGCTGCGGCCACGCCCCGGTCGCCGGCGCTACCAGAACGACCTGTCCCGCGACGGCTCACGCCGACGCCGAGCGCGGGAAGCCGGTCCGCGCGCCGACGGCCGCTCTTTCTGGTAGTGCCGGCGGCCAGCTGCCGGATGCGATCGCCGCCGCGTCCCCGACAGCGGCGACCACCGACCTCGGCCGACCGACGACGGCGTCCCACGAGAACCGCTGCACCAGCAGGCCGAGCCGGGCGTACTCGACACCTTTCTCCAGGTCGCGGCGGAAGTCCTCGCGACTGCCGTGGAACGCGTAGCCGTCCGCCTCCACCACCAGGCCCGGGTACCAGAGGTCGACGCGTCCGATGAACGCGCCGTGCCGGTCGCGGACAACGCGCTGCAGGTCCTGCGGCGGCAGGCCGCCGAGCGTGAGGAGCAGTCGGAGCCGGGACTCGAGCGGAGACTCGGCCCGGGCGTCGGCCAGACTCAGTGCGGTGCGGCCGCGGGCCGCACCGGTGACCCCGCGGCCGAGCCTAGAGCGGATTGCATCCGCATCGACGCCCGTGCGGAGGGAGGCATCGAGCACCGGCACCGAGATCTCCAGGTCGTGCTCGCAGGCGACGTCGGCGGCCGTCCGGGCGAGGTCGGTGAGCTGGAGTCCGCCGCGCTCGACGACGTCCCAGCTCCGCGTACGCCGGATGTCGACCCCCCCGCCGAACGCCGGTCGCTCGCAGCCGTGGCGCAGGAGGACTTCGGCCCTCCCTGCTGGTGCCGGCAGCCCCCAGGCGCGGGCTGCGGTCAGCGCACGCAGCGCAACCCCCGAATCGGCCGGCGCGAGCTGCCGGTCGAGCGGGATCGGACCGGGCGGTCCGTAGCGGTCGCGGCCGAGGCGGACGAGCTCGCCGTGCCGCAGGGCCAGGCGCAGCTCACTCGCGCCGATGCCGGCCGCCCGGAGACCGGATCGGGTCCAGACCGGCACCATCCCAGCGTGGACGGTCGCCGCGGCAGGCGAGGACCGTCGTCCACAGCTGCCGCCAGCGCTACCAGAACGGCCGCCCCGGGGCCGGCGGACGAGCCGCACACAACGAGGTGCCGAGTCCTACTACGAGGAACTGGTAGCGCCGGGGACAGGCTGCGGCAACCGGCGGCGCGGCGTCAGGCGGCGACGCGGGTCAGCGCGTGCCGGACGAGCGCGACGAGGCCGGCCTTCGCGGAGTCGCGACTGCGGGCGTCGACCCGCAGCACCGGGATCTCCGGCAACAGCGCCAGGGCCTCGCGGATGTCACCGAGGTCGTGCGAAGCCACCGCGTCGAAGTCGTTGACGCCGACCACGAACGGCAGCCGCCGCGACTCGAAGAAGTCGATCGCGGGGAACGCGTCGGCGAGCCGCCGCGAGTCGACGAGGACGACGGCGCCGATCGCCCCGCGTACGAGCTCGTCCCACATGAACCAGAAGCGGTCCTGACCCGGCGTACCGAACAGGTAGAGGATCACGTTGCCGGGCAGCGAGATCCGCCCGAAGTCCATGGCGACGGTGGTCGTCGTCTTGGTGCTGACCTTCGAGGTGTCGTCCACGCCGAGGCTGGCGGAGGTCATGGCGGCCTCGGTCGTCAGCGGCGTGATCTCCGAGACGGCTCCCACGTACGTGGTCTTGCCGACGCCGAAGCCGCCCGCGACGATGATCTTGACGGGTACGGGCCGGGCGACCGTGGCCGTCGCCCCCGCCTGACCATCAGATCGACTGGAGTCCATCGAGCACCTTCCCGAGCAGTACGGCGTCCGGACCGGCCTGGTCCAGGACGGGCCTGTGGATGTCGAGCAGTCCCTCGGCGTGCAGGTCCCCGACGAGGACCCGCGCGACGCCGAGCGGCAGTCCGAGGCGGGCGGAGACCTCCGCCACCGACTGGATCGCGGCGCACAGCGCGACGACGTCGGCGCGCTCGAAGCGCAGCGCCGGGGCGAGCACCCGGCCACGGTCGTTGACCGTCACCAGCGTCTCCATCGGCAGGTCGGTGCCGGTCGAGCGCGTCCGGCCGCCCGTGACCGTGTACGGCCGCACCAGCCGGGGTGCGCTCGCCCGGCCGTCCGGGGTGGTCATGGCCGGGTCACAGCGGCAGCACCGCCTGCAGCTCGCGACGCAGCTCCGGGGAGAGCACCTCGCCGGCGGACGCGACCAGCTTCGCCATCTCGTAACCGACCAGGCCGACGTCGGCGGTCGGGTCGGTGAGCACGGTCAGCACCGAGCCCTCGCTGACGGACATGACGAACAGGAAGCCCTGGCTCATCTCGACCATGACCTGGTTGACGCCGCCGTGGTCGAAGCAGCGGGCAGCGCCGCGGGTGAGGCTGGTGAGCCCGGACGCGATCGCAGCCAGCTGGTCGGCCTGCGTACGGGTCAGCCGGGCGCTCATCGTCAGCAGCAGGCCGTCCGCGCTCACGAGCGCCGCGTGCCGGATGCCCGGCACCGCCTCGGCGAAGCGGTCGACCATCCAGTGCAGGTCCTCGACCTCGCTGCCAGGGCTCATCGCGGCTCTCCGCTCTCGTCGAAGGGGACGTCGACCTGCTGGCGGTCGTCGAGGTGGTGACGGACGTCGTCGGGGGTGAGGCCGCCGCGACCGAGGACCAGCCCGTCCCGGTACGCGGAGAGCAGCGACCGCGACCGGTCCGGCGCCGGGACGCCGGCGACGTCCTCGGGCAGCGGCTCGAAGCTCTCGCCGCCCATCTGGGGCGCCATGTGCGCCTGCGGCGTGCGGCGCGCGAGGCCGGCGTCGGTCAGCGCGTCGCCGTCGTCGGCAGGCCCCTGCGCGGGGACGAGCACAGCCGGCGCGACGAACGGGGCCGGCTCGGCGCGGTCGGTCTCGACCGTCACCGGCGGCGGGGGTAGGGGCGGCTGCCACGCGAGCGCGGGCTGCACGGGGTCGATCGGGGCGAGCGCGGGCAGCGGCTCGGTCCGGTCGAGCTCGACGGGGAGGGGCAGCGGGTCGGACCAACCGAGGTCGGCCGGTGACGGCAGCAGGTCGGTCCGGTCGACCGGCACCTGCAGTGGGTCGATGTCGGCGGACACGGCGTCGGCGTGTGCGGCGAAGTCCGGCGTGACGACGTTGTCGTCGGCGGGCTCGTCGACCGCGTAGGGGGGCGAGAACGGCTCGTCGCCGGCGACGTCGCCCACGTCGTACGGCAGGACCGACGGGTCGAGGTGGTCGATCGGGAGCGGGAGACCCGCCCAGTCGGCGTCCGGCGCGTGGGTGACGCCGGTGTAGCCGGCTTCGGCGAGGCTCGCGGCCTGCGCGCCGTCCGTCGCGGCGACGGCCTCGGGCGCCGGGTCGAGGCCCGGCTCGACCGGCACGTACGCGGGCGGCTCACCGCTGCCGGCCGCGACCGGCTCGGGGGCGACGTCGGGCACGACCGGCGGG
>CAJCIY010000023.1 GCA_903970495.1 Candidatus Melainabacteria bacterium
TGGGCACGCCGCTCTACCTCGCGCAGCTGCGCGGCGAGCCCGGCAGCGGGACCCCCGAGCCGGTCTAGCCCCGCACCCGCCGCCGCTCGTCCCAGACGGGCTCGGGCGTCTCGCGCACCGTGCCGTCCTCGGCGACGAGCAGGAAGCGGTCCAGCGACCGCGCGAACCAGCGGTCGTGCGTGACGCAGACGACCGTCCCCTCGTACGCGTCGAGGCCGGCCTGCAGCGCCTCCGCGGAGGCCAGGTCGAGGTTGTCGGTGGGCTCGTCGAGCAGCAGCAGCGTCGCGCCGGACAGCTCCAGGAGCAGCACCTGGAAGCGCGCCTGCTGCCCGCCCGACAGCGCGTCGAACGACTGGTCGGCCGCGGCGTGCAGTGCGTACCGGCGCAGCGCGGCGATCGCCTTGCCGCGCTCGAGGCCGACCCGGTCGCCCTCGCCGCGGTGGAGGACGTCGACCAGCGTCCGGCCGGCGAGCTCGGGGTGCTCGTGCGTCTGGGCGAACAGGCCCGGGACGACGCGGGCACCCAGCCGCCAGCTGCCGGTGTGCGCCACGTCGCCGCTCTGATCACGGCTCGCACCCGTGCTCACGCCATGGCTCGCACGCGTGCTCGCACCGAGCAGCCGCAGCAGGTGGGACTTGCCGCTGCCGTTGGCGCCGAGCAGGCCGACCCGCTCGCCGTAGTAGACCTCCAGATCGAACGGCTCCAGCAGCCCGGTGATCCCGAGCTGCTCGCACACGATCGCCCGGACCCCGGTACGCCCGCCCCGCAGCCGCATGGTCACGGCGTCGCTGCGCGGCGGTGCCGGCGGCGGCCCGGCCTCCTCGTACCGGGCCAGCCGGGTCTGCATGGCGTGGTACTTGCTCGCCATGTCGGGGCTGATCGCCGCCTGCTGCCGCAGCGTGAAGACCAGCTGCCGCAGCCGCTCGTGCTCCTCGTCCCAGCGGCGCAGGTCGCCCGCGAGCTTCTCCCAGCGCGCCTCGCGGGCCGCCGGCCAGCTGGCGAAACCGCCGCCGTGCACCCACGTGTCCCGGCCCTCGAGGGTCACGACGCGGGTCGCGGTCCGGGCCAGCAGCTCGCGGTCGTGGGAGACGTACAGGACGGTCTTGCGGGTGTCGGCCAGCTGCTCCTCGAGCCAGGTCTTGCCGCGGACGTCGAGGTAGTTGTCCGGCTCGTCGAGCAGCAGCACCTGCGCCGGGCCGGCGAGCAGCGCCTCGAGCACCAGCCGCTTCTGCTCGCCGCCGGACAGCTGCGCGGCGGGGCGGTGCTGCGCCCGGTCGTACGGCTGGCCGAGCGCCGTCACCGTGGCCGAGTCGAAGCCGACCTCGGCGTCGTATCCCCCGGCGTCGGCGTAGTCGGCGAGCGCCTGCGCGTAGCGCATCTGGGTCGGCTCGTCGTCGCTCTCCATGAGCAGCAGCTCCACGGCGTCGAGCTCCGCCGCGGCCTCGCGCACCCGCGGCGGGCTGACCGACAGCAGCAGGTCGCGCACGGTCGAGGCGTCCCGGACGCTGCCGACGAACTGCCGCATCACGCCGAGCCCGCCCTGCACGGTGACGGAGCCGGACTGCACCGGCAGGTCACCGGCGAGCAGCCGGAGCAGGGTGGTCTTGCCCGAGCCGTTGTCGCCCACGAGCGCCGTCACGCTGCCGTCGTCGACGCGAAACCCTACGTCGTCGAGCAGGACCCGGCCGTCGGGCAGGGCGTGGCTCAGGTGACCGACCTCGAGGAACCCCACGCGGTGAGTGTGTCTGGTCCGGAGCGGGCCGTCTGCCGGTTACCCGCCGGCGTCGCGCCGCGCGCGGGTCTGCTCGGCGCGCGCGGCGAGCCGGTCGTCGGCGGGATAGCGGATCTCCAGCAGCGTCAGGCCGTGCGCCGCGGCGACCGAGACGTCGTCGGCGCGCGTCGAGCTGCCGAGCATGCTGGCCGGCCAGTCGACCGGCCGGCGGCCGTCGCCGACCGCGAGCAGCGCGCCGACCAGCGAGCGGACCATCGAGTGGCAGAACGCGTCTGCCTCGACGGTCGCGGTCAGCACGTCGGTGCGCGTCCAGGTCAGCCGCAGCAGCCGGCGGATCGTCGTACGGCGCTCGCTGCGGCGGCAGAATGCGGCGAAGTCACGGAGGCCGAGCAGCAGGTCCGACGCCTCGGCCATCGCCGCCTCGTCGAGCGGCCGCGGCCAGCGCAGCGTGTCCCGGCGGCGGAGCGGGTCGGTCAGCCCGTCGGCGACGCGGTAGGCGTACCGGCGGCTGGTCGCCGAGAAACGGGCGTCGAAGCCGGGTGGCGCGAGATCGACCGCGTGCACCCGGACGTCCTGCGGCAGCAGCCCGTCGAGCGAACGGAGGGTGACGGCCTCGGCCTGCGGGACGTCGGCGTGGGCGACCTGGGCGGCGGCGTGGACGCCGGCATCGGTCCGGCCGGCGACGACCAGGCGTACGGGGCCGCGGGCCAGCGTCTCGAGCGCGGGGCGCAGCACCCCGGCGACGGTGCGTCGGCCGG
The DNA here is from genome assembly GCA_903970495.1 of Candidatus Melainabacteria bacterium. Lineage (GTDB taxonomy): Bacteria > Actinomycetota > Actinomycetes > Mycobacteriales > CAJCIY01 > CAJCIY01. The sequence continues at coordinate 2,491 of CAJCIY010000023.1, forward strand.
GCTGCTCGGCCCAGCCGGAGAAGTCGGTGCCGTCGTACGCCAGCCGCAGGCGCAGCCGCACGGCTCCGGGCGACGGCCGGGTGGAGTCGGCCTCAGCCGGCGGGGGTGTCGTCCCCGGGAGCACCTGCGTCGCCCTCGACCTCGGCCTCACGCGCGAGCGAGTCGTCCGCGTTGCCCTGCGCACCCTCGCTGGCCGGCTCCGGGACGGTCTCGGTCACCGGCTCGGCGGTCTCCGGCGCTGCGGACGCCGCGTCGGTCTGCTCGGCGGCGGTCTCGTCCGCGGCGGTCTGCTCGGCGGCGGTCTCCTCGGTGGCACCGGTCTGCTCGGCGGCTGCCCGGTCGGCCACGGCGGCGGCGGTGTCGCTCTCGCCGGCCAGCGCCTCCGCGGCCTCCGCCGTCGAGCCGGTCACCGGCGTCGTCTCCGTGTACGTGCCGCGGCGGGCGGCCTCGGCCTCGCCGACGGCCCGCTCGGCGAAGGTCTGCGACTCGACCAGCTCGATCTGCGCCATGGGGGCGTTGTCGCCCTT
>CAJCIY010000024.1 GCA_903970495.1 Candidatus Melainabacteria bacterium
TCGGGATGAGGCGGGGGCGGTCGTCGGGCGGCCGGTCCTAGAGCGGTAGCGAGTGCAGATCCGCCGCTGCGCGCGAGGCACGCAGCTGGGCCCGGCGGGCCTTGCGGTCGGCACGCTGCGAGGCACGGACCGCATGGGCCAGCGACGCGCGCTGCGCCGACTGCTCCCTGCTGCGTACCTGCTCGCGGGCGAGCTCGTGGTTGCTGAACATGGCTGACTCCTCGTCGAGTCGTGTCGCGAGGTCCAGCTCTCGTGAAGCCGGACCGGTGTCAGGTCGTCCCGGCGGTGCCGGGGTGTACGTCGTGGTGGATGCGGTGGGTCATGCGGCCACCGCGGGTCGCGGGCCGACGGAGCCGTCCTTGCGGGGTCGACCCCGGGGCCGCTTGCGGCCGACCGCCTCGCCGGCGGCGAACCACTCGCCGCCCCACACGCCCCACGGCTCGCGCCGCTCGAGGGCGGCGGCGAGGCAGAGCGAGCGGACCGGGCAGTCGATGCAGAGCGCCTTCGCGCGCTCGACGTCGACCGGGGACTCGGCGAAGAACAGGTCTGGGTCCTGGTCCTGGCACGGCAGCGCCAGGCCGATGGCGAGCGCATCCTCGACGCACTCCACGTCGACGAGCAACGCCTCCAGCTCCAGGACGGAACCGGGGTCGCACTGCGGCTCCCGGAGGCTGTCCGGCAGGCAGGTCGCCTCGATCGTCACGGCAGGTCACCTCCTCGTGGGTCGTGACGGTTCTGGTGTTCTCGACCGGCCGGGGACTCGTGGTCCCCGACCGGGTGTCGCGTGCTGCTGGTGCTGGGCGGTGTCGATGTGGCGCCGGGCAAACAAAAAGGCCGCGGACTCCCTGTCGGGGATCCGCGGCCTCGGGGCCAAGCTCCGGTAGGTCATACCGGGGCGGAACCTCGAGGCGGGATCCCCCGCAGATCGGTCGTCTGGGCGTTGCCGAGGGCGAAGGCCGACTTCTCCTGGTGCAGGAAGACACCGGTGCCGGTCGTCGCGTAGCCACCCGTCGACATGCGACCGCGGCCGTCGACGACGAGCGCCGACGGCAGGAGGGCGAGCGGGGAGAAGGCCCCGGAGCCGATGATCGTGTCCACAGGTGCCTCCTCGTCGTCTCGCCCGCCGGTTGCGGGGTGCTCGCGAACGGTACCGGTCGCGGTGCTGGCCGGTCCAGCGAATTAGCCGGCGGGTTCGCGCGGGATGCTTGCGGGGTCGGCGCCGCCGACCAGCGCGAGCACCGCGTCGCCGTACCGGGTGAGCTTCGTCGGGCCGACGCCGCTGACCCGGCCGAGCTCGGCGAGCGACGACGGGCGGGTGCCGCAGATGCCCACGAGCACGGCGTCGCCGAAGACGATGTACGGCGGCATGTCCGCGTCGGCGGCGACAAGCCGCCGCCACTCGCGGAGCCGGCCGAACAGCTCCTCGCCGTCGGCGTCGAGGGTGCGGGGCGCGGCCTTCGACCGCGTCCGTACGACCTCCTCGGCCGGCGCGAGACCGTCGAGGAACCGCGAGCGCTTGCGTGACCGGCGGCCGCCCTCCTGGCGCGCGGCCGCCCACGACAGCGCGAGGTGCTCGCGGGCGCGGGTGACCCCGACGTAGAGCAGCCGCCGCTCCTCCTCGACCTCGGCCGGGGTCGAGGCGTGGACGAGCGGCAGCGTGCCGTCGACGAGGCCGACGAGGAACACCGCGTCCCACTCCAGGCCCTTCGCGGCGTGCAGCGTCGCCAGCGTGACGCCGTCGACGGCGGGCGCGTGCTGCGAGGCGGCCCGGTCCTCGAGGTCTGCCACGTACGAGGCCAGCGACGGGTGGCCGTCGGCGATGGCGACGAGCGCGGCGAGGTTGTCCCACGCCTCGCGCGCCGCTCCGCCACCGGCCGGCGGATGCTCGGCCTGCCAGTCGTCTCGGAGGATCTCGGCCACCTGCTCGGCGAGCGCGCCCTGCGGCGGCTCGGCGCTCTTGCGCGCGGCGTTCAGCAGGTGGACGGCCTTGCGGATCTCGGGCCGCTCGAAGAAGCGCTCGCCCCCGCGCAGCACGACCGGGATGCGGGCGGCGGCGAACGCGGCCTCGTACGCCTCCGACTGGGCGTGGATTCGGTAGAGGACCGCCATCTCCGAGAGCGGCACACCCTGCGCCATCAGCACCTGCACCCGCGCGACGACGGCGCGGGCCTCCTCGGGCTCGGAGTCGTGGCCGGTGAACGACGGGTCGGGCCCGTCGGGCCGCTGCGCCGACAGCCGCAGCCGGGCGCCGGCCGGGACGTCGCGCGCGCCGGCGATGACGCCGTTGGCGAGACCGACGACCTGCGGGGTCGAGCGGTAGTCGCGGACCAGCCGGACGACGGTCGCGCGCTCGTACCGGCGGGTCATGCCCAGCAGGTACGTCGGGCTGGCGCCGGTGAAGGAGTAGATCGTCTGGTTCGCGTCGCCGACGACGGTGAGCGAGTCGCGGTCGCCGAGCCACGCGTCGAGCAGCGCCTGCTGCAGCGGTGTGACGTCCTGGTACTCGTCGACGACGAAGTGCCGGTACTGCGCGCGGACCTCGGCGGCGACGTCGCGGTGGTCGCCGAGGATGCCGGCGAGCAGCAGCAGCAGGTCGTCGAAGTCGAGCACCTCGTGGCGCTGCTTCACCTCCTCGTACGCGGCCAGCAGCCGGCCGATGTCCTCGGGCGTCCGGGGCGGCTCGCGCCCCGCGGCGGCCGCGGCCGACGGGTAGGACGCGGCGTCGTGGAGGGTGGCCTTCGCCCACTCGAGCTCGGCGGTCGCGTCGCGCAGGTCGGTGCCGGC
>CAJCIY010000025.1 GCA_903970495.1 Candidatus Melainabacteria bacterium
GACCCCGGCCGCGCCTGCCGTGGCTCGTGGCGCGACCGCTCGGGCGCGAACCTCACCGGTGAGGACGCCGTCGTCGACCGCCGTGGCCGACACACCGGGCGACATCGCCCCGGGCAACACCGCCACGAGCAACGCCGCCCCGGCCGCTGCGCCGGGCACCACGAGCGAGACCGCGCCGCCGCCCGGAGCCATCGCGCCGGGCGAGAAGGCCGTCTCGCGCAGTCGGGCCGGTTCGCTCTGGATCGCCGCCGTCGGCGCCGCGGTCGTGCTGATCCTGCTGATCGTCTTCATCGCGCAGAACTCGCAGCGGGTCACGATCCACTTCGTCGGTCTGCACGGGCACTTCTCGCTCGCGATCGCGCTGCTGGTCGCGCTCGTCGGCGGCGTCCTGCTCGTCGCGATCCCGGGCAGCATCCGGATCCTGCAGCTCCGGCACACCGTCAAGAAGCGCACCGTCCGGCGCTGACCCGGCGCACGGCATGATCTGAGCCGTGATCCTCGCGGCGGCTTCCCTCGACGACGTCGGGGTGTGGGCGCGTACGCAGCTGCTCGAGGCAATCCTGGTGGTCCTCGGCGCCGTCCTGCTGGCCAGGATGGTGGGCTGGGTCGGCGACCTCGTCACCGGGCGCATCGACGCCGCGGCCGAGGAGGACGACGCGCTCGTCCGGTCCGAGGGCACCAAGCACCGGCAGGCGGTCGCGCAGGTCCTGCGCTACGTCGCGATCGCGCTGATCTACAGCCTCGCCGTCGTGGTGGTCCTGCAGCGGCTGGGCGTGCCGATCACCGGGTTCGTGGCACCGGCGACCGTGGCCGGCGTCGCCCTCGGCTTCGGTGCGCAGCGCGTCGTCCAGGACATCCTCGCGGGCTTCTTCCTCATCACCGAGAAGCAGTACGGCTACGGCGACGTCGTGACCCTCTCGGTCGCCGGCATCGCCGTCGTGCGCACCGGCACCGTCGAGGACCTGACGCTGCGGATCACCCGGATCCGGATGGCCGACGGCAGCGTCGTGATCACGCCCAACGGCCAGATCTCGCAGGTCGTCAACCTCTCGCGCGACTGGGCCCGGGCGGTGGTCGACGTGCCGATCCCGATCACCGCCGACGTACGCCGCGTCAACGACCTGCTGCGCACCGTCTGCGCGGCGGCCTTCGACGACGAGGAGCTGCACCCGCTGCTGCTCGACGAGCCGACGGTGATGGGGGTCGACAGCCTGGAGGTCGGTGCGCTCAACGTGCAGGTCGTGGCCCGGACGCTGCCCGGCCGTCAGTTCGAGGTGAGCCGCGCGCTGCGGGCGCGGATCGCCGCCGCGCTCGTCACCGCGGGCGTGACGGCCGCAGCCGACACCGCGACCATCACGACCGAGACCGGCGCATGAGACGGCTTCCCGCGCGCCGGTCGACGGTCGCGATCGCCGGGCTGTTCGTGGTCGTGCTCGTGCTCTACTTCCTCATCCGCCCGGACCCGGTGCCGACCTACACGACACCGACCCAGCCCACGCATGCGGTGGCGACGCCCTCGGCGACCCCCACGGAGTCGGCGAGCCCGACACCGACGCCGACACCGCACTCCACACCCACGGCGACGCCGTCCGCGACGCCGACCTCGAGCTCGCCGACGCCGTCTGCCCGGTCGACCGGTGCGAGCGCTACGCCGACCTCCACGCCGTCAGCCTCGGCGACCTCACCCTCACCGACCCCGACCGCGACGCCCACCGGCTGAGCCGGGCATCACGACGACCTGGCCACGCCACGACGACCGGAGAGCAGGACCCCTTGGCTGACACGATCCTGACCGAGAGCGAAGCGTCGCCGGCGGTGGAAGAGCTCGGCTGGCGGTACCTCCTCGACTTCCTGACCACCGCCGTGTCGGTCGACTCTCTCGCCGACGCGTGCGAGGTCATCCGCACTGCGGTCGACGCCGCCGGCCCGTACGCGGACGACCACCTGCGCGTGCACGCGACCGCCGACCGCGTGGAGCTCACGCTGGCGACACGGGGCACCTTTCGGGTGACGACGCGGGACGTCGATCTCGCCCGCGCCATCACGACGGCAGTCCGTGCGGCCGGTCACCAGACGGTCGCGCGCCCTGCTCACCATGCGGTTCAGGCGCTTGCCATCGCGATCGACGCGATGGACATCCCCGCGGTGCGCCCGTTCTGGCAGGCGGTGCTCGGGTACGACGCCGTCACCGCGCCCGCCGACCTGGTGGACCCGGTCGAGGGCGGTCCGTCTCTCTGGTTCCAACAGCTGGACGAGCCGCGCGCGCAGCGCAACACGATGCACCTCGACGTGACCGTTCCGCACGACGATGCCGTGGCCCGGGTCGACGCCGCCCTCGCGGCTGGCGGTCGGCTCGTCAGCGACGACCGTGCGCGCGCGTTCTGGATCCTGGCTGATGCCGAGGGCAACGAGGTCTGCGTGTGCACCTGGCAGGACCGGGACTGACGTCTCGGGACGCCATGGGTGGAGCTGAGGGGATTCGAACCCCTGACCCCCTCGATGCGAACGAGGTGCGCTACCGGACTGCGCCACAGCCCCTGAACGGGACGCCCAGACTAGCAGCCCGCTACTGCCCGGCCGCCCGCCCGAGGATGCCGTCGAGCAGCTCCAGCCCGTCGGTCAGGGTGTCCGGGTCGGTGTCGACCGGCTCGAGCAACGGCCGGCGTACACGCTCCGGCCGCGGCGGCGCGGCAGGCGCGTCGTAGTAGTCGGCCGGCATCGCAGCGGCCACCGCGGCGGCCGGCCGGTACGCGGGCCGCACCTGCGCCGAAACGGGCAGCGGCGCTGCGGCAGCTGCCGGCTCGGCGACGGCGACCTGCTGCGGCCGCGGCGCGAACACGGCCGCGGCCGGACGAGGCCGTGCCTCCGGAACCCGCTGCGGCACAGAGGATTCCGGGATGACGAGGTTCTCGACCCGCGGCGCGACCCGAGGCATACCCCGCTCGTAGCGGTCGGCCAGCGCGCTGGCCCGGATCTGCAGCAGCCCGGCGGCGGCGAACACGTCGACAGCGCCCTGCACCGCCCAGACCCAGCCGCCGACCAGCAGGGCGGGTACGAGGGCGAGCAGCGTCGCGCCGGCCATCACGCCGAGGCCGCGGCGACGGGCGGCGACCCGCGCCGAGCGGCGACGTGCGGCGACGGCTGGCGGGACCTCGCGGCGGATCGGCCGCGACGGCGCCGCGTCCAGCGCCCGCGAGATGACGGCAGCGCGCCGCTCGTCGGCCGGGACCGCCGGCTCCCGCCGCCGACGGGACAGCACGCGCATCGCCCCGGCGAAGCGGGCCGCACCGTCGAGGTCGTGCGCCCGCTCGGAGCGGCGCAGGAACATCGGCACCAGGACGACGGCCCACATCACGACGAGAGCCGCGAGGACGAGGGCGCTCACAGATGCCTTCCGGACGTCGGTTTCGTGATGCACCGACGCTAACCAGGAACCAAGATCAATCGCCGTAGAGACCTCGGCGTGTCAGATGAGAAGCCCCCCGCCCGCAGCCTGCAGCGCCGCCAGCACGCCCTCGGGATGGTCCTCGGCGAGCAGCACGTACCCGACGTGGTCGCGGTACTCGCCGTCGATGCAGAGATACCTGCGGCGCAGGCCTTCCCGGACGGCACCGAGCTTCTCGGCGACCCGAAGGCTGGCCGCGTTCTCCGGCCGGATGTTGATCTCGAGCCGGTGCAGCCCGCGCGCGAAGGCCTCGTCCGCGACCAGCGCGACGGCGGTCGGCGTGACCCCGCGACCGGCGACGGCCCGGTCGACCCAGTAGCCGACGAAGCCCGAGTTGAACGGCCCGCGGACGACCGACCCGAGGCTGACCTGCCCGACGTACTGCCCCTCGAGGAAGACCCCGTACGACAGGTGCGTGCCCGCCTTGAGCTGCGACCGCTGCGCCCGGAGCAGCTGCGAGAAGCCCGCCGCGG
>CAJCIY010000026.1 GCA_903970495.1 Candidatus Melainabacteria bacterium
CACCCGCCGGTCCCGCATCCGGTGGGGCGCGGCTACCCGGGTCGGCCTCATGACCGACCTCGCTCGACGCGTACGCCGCGCGGGTCAGGTGCCCGCCCTCTTCGTCCTGCTGGAGGCCCTGGGTCACGGCGTGCCCGCCGATGTGCAGGAGGCGCTCGACGTCCTGGAGACACGGCTCGCCGGGGGCCCCGAGGCGCTGCTCTGGCTGGCACTAGCCGTGCTCGACGGGCGACTGCCGGACGAGTCCGACGTCCTGCGCGCTCGGCGACGTACGCGCCTGGACGGACCGTTGGCCGGTCTCGCCGACGTTCTCGGCCAGGTGCGGTGGGGACGTCCTGCGGTCCGAGTCCTGGTAGGCGAGGTGGTCGTCGACCTCCACCACACGGCGCAGACCGAGCTGGCGACGGGGATTCAGCGGGTCGCGCGACGGACGTCCCGGATCTGGGATCGCGATCACCACCCGCACCTCGTCGGCTGGACCCGGCGGCTGGATGCACTACGCGTCCTGAGCCCAGGCGAGCGACACCGGGCCCTGCACGGTGGTCCTGCCGCGTCGGCCGGGGCCGACGAGGTCGTCGTGATCCCCTGGCACTGCCGCTACGTGCTCCCCGAGCTGCTCACCGAGCCGGAGCGGGCGGCTCGCTTGCAGGCGATGCTGCGGTTCTCCGGGACCGGAGGCTCGATGATCGGCTTCGACTGCACGCCGGTGTCCAGCGCCGAGACCGTCGCCGACGGCATGGCCGCCGGCTTCACGGCGATGCTCTCCGCACTGGCGTGGGGGGACCGGGTCGCCGCGATCTCAGCGGCGGCGGCGGACGAGTACCGCGGCTGGCGGGCCATGCTCGCCGGGGCGGGTCTCGCCGGCCCCGAGATCCGCTCGATCTCCCTCGCGACGGAGCAGGCCGGTGCCGATGCGGTTCACGGTGAGGCCGGCGCGGAGGTCTCGCTGGCCGTCGACCGGGCGCTCGACGGCCTGTTCGATAGCGACCTGCTCACGGACCTCGACCCGGGGCTGCCGCTGATCCTGTGCGTCGGCAGCCACGAACCGCGCAAGAACCACCTCGCCGTGATCCACGCAGCGGAGCTGCTGTGGGATGAAGGGCTGCAGTTCGCGCTTCTGTTCGTCGGGGGGAACGCGTGGCGGTCCGACGAGTTCGCACGCGCCGTCGCGTCCGCCCGGGCCGACGGGCGCCCGGTGCAGACGGTGACCGCGCTGCCGGATGCCGCCTTGGCCGCTGCGTACCGGCGGGCGCGGTTCACGGTCTTCCCGTCGTGGAACGAGGGCTTCGGCCTTCCGGTCGCTGAATCGCTCGCCGTCGGCACACCGGTGCTCACCTCGCGGTGGGGAAGCATGGCGGAGATCGCCCGGGCGGGCGGTGCGCTCCTGGTCGACCCGCGGAGCGACGCGGAGATCGTGACGGGTCTGCGACGATTGCTGCAGGATGAGCGCCTGTACGAACGTCTCCGTCTGGAAGCGAGGTCCTTCGAGACCCGGACGTGGGACGCGTACGCGACCGAGACCTGGGAGTTCCTCGTGACGACAACGGACGAGCCGGACACGGCGGAGAGGACGGGCACGTGAGCGCCCCCGCTATCACCGCTCCGCCCGTGCCGCAGTCCATCCAGGAGACGCGTCTGGAGCGGGCACGGGCGCTGGCATCGGAGCCGATGGCGCCCGCGAGTCCGGACTACGGACTGTTGCGCGGAGCCAGCCAGTCCGTCGCTGACATCTGGCGCTACCGGTCGCTGCTCAACCTGCTGTTCCGTCGCGAGCTGAAGGTCCGCTACAAGGACAGCGTCCTGGGCTTCCTCTGGACGCTGATCCGGCCGCTGGCGCAGCTGCTCGTCTACGCGATCGCCATTGGCAAATTCCTGCATGCGTCCGGCTCCGTGCACGACTACCCGATCTACGTGTTCTCGGGTCTGACGCTCTGGGCGCTGTTCTCGGAGTGCCTCTCCAGCGGCACCGGCTCGCTCCTCGGCAACGCGGGCCTGATCAAGAAGCTCTACCTCCCGCGTGAGGTGTTCCCGCTGGCAGCCGTCGCCTCGGCGATCTTCAACACGTCGATGCAGCTGGTCATCCTGGTGGCAGGAACCTTTGCTCTCGGCCACCCCCCCATCCCCAGCCGTGTCCCGGACGCCGTGCTCGCGCTCGCGGTCGTACTGGTCTGGGGCACCGGGCTGGCGCTGGTGCTTGGGGCCGTCAACGTCTACCTGCGCGACACCCAGTACATCGTGGAGATCTTCCTGCTGTGGGGGCTGTGGACCGCGCCGATCGTCTACCAGTGGCAAGAGGTCTCGTCCACGCTCAGCCATCACGCCGGCTGGCTGCGGGAGCTGTACCTCGCCAACCCCTTCGCGGTCTCCGTCCTCGGCGTGCAGCGGGGCTTCTGGGCGGAGCAGATCCCCTCGGACACCGTCCCGAACCTGGCCACCCGACTGCTGTGGGAGCTGCTCGCCGGTCTGGTGCTGCTGGTGATCGCGCAGCGCATCTTCTCGCGCCTGCAGGCCAACTTCGCGCAGGAGCTGTAGTGACCGACCTCGTCGAGCCGCCGGCCGCGACCCTCTCACCTGTCACGGCCGACACGTCCGTCCCGGTCATCTCGGTGGACCACGTCTCTAAGCGGTTCGTCATCTATAAGGACAAGTCGCTCAAGGAGCGGGTGGTCAACTTCGGCCGCTCGCGCCGCAACCGCGAGGAGTTCTGGGGGCTGCGGGACGTCTCCCTCGAGATCGAGTCGGGAACCACGGTCGGTCTGATCGGCCCCAACGGATCGGGCAAGAGCACCCTGCTCAAGCTCATCGGCGGGATCATGCGTCCGACCACCGGTACCATCGAGCGTCGAGGCCGGCTGGCGGCGCTGATCGAGCTGGGCGCGGGCTTCCACCCCGACCTGACGGGCCGGGAGAACGTCTATCTCAACTGCGCGATCCTCGGGTTGACCCGAGACCAGACCGACGAGAACCTCGAGTCGATCGTTGAGTTCAGCGGAATCCCGGACTTCATCGACACCCAGGTGAAGTTCTACTCCTCCGGGATGTACATCAGGCTGGCATTCGCCGTCGCCGTGCACGTCGACCCCGACGTGTTGCTGGTCGACGAGGTGCTGTCCGTCGGCGACGAGCCGTTCCAGCGCAAGTGCCTCGACCGCATCCACGCCTTCCAACGGGAGGGACGGACGATCGTGTTCGTGTCGCACGCCCTCGAGCAGGTCGCCGAGCTGTGCGACCGGGTGGTTGTCCTGGAGAAGGGCGTCGTACAGGTCGACGGCCCGCCACGCGAGGCGCTCCGTCACCTGCGGGCCGACTTCGAGGTGACCCGCTCCCGGGAGCGGGAGCGGGAGCGGACGAGGGACAGCGCCGCCGGTGGTGCGACCCGTGCGCGCATCGCCTCGGTCCGGCTCGGTGACGCCGGACCCGGCGACCGGGTGGTCTTCGTGCCCGGTACCGACCTGACGGTCCACGTGACCGTGGCGCCGCAGGAGCCGCTGGTGGACTGGATCCTCGGGGTCGGCATCGACGGCCCGAGCGGTCAGGTCCTGTTCGGGACGAACACCAAGCTCATGGACCGCCACATGCCGGACTGCCGCACGACGACGACCTTCACGATCATCCTGCGCGGTGTCTGGCTCGGCGAGGGCAGCTATTCGGTCCACGCCGCCATCGCGGAGGAGAGCGGTGTGGAGGTCGACCGCATGCGCGAGGCTGCACACCTGGTCGTCGAGAGCGACGGAACGTCGATCGGGCCGGTCTACGCCACCGCCGTCCTCACCTCGGACTGATCGACTGCGCCTGGATCTCTGCCGCGGCGAGCTCGGCGATCGTCGCCGCGACCGCACCCGGTGCGTGGTGGTCTCGGACGTACTCGACCGCCCGCCGTGACAGGGCCTGCCGCTCGCCGGCTCCGAGATCAGCGACGTCGGCGACGGCTACGGCGGGTGCGCCCGGCAGCATCGCAACCGGCCCAGGTCGTCCCGTTGCCGGCACCGTACCCTCACGCAGCACGAGCAGGACTTCGAGCGTCGTCGCGTCGTCAGGCAGTTCCGCGAACCAGGCAGCCGAGATGGCGGCGTCGCGGGCGCGGCCGCGGAGGCCGCGCAGCTCCTGCGCCGGCAGCATGATCCGCTGGCGAGCGACGAGGTGTGGCTCGGCAACGAGCGCGACGGGCCGGGGCAACAGGACGACGTGGGTCGTCACGCCGGCCCGCTCGGCGACGGCGCGGACCCTCGCCGCTGCCGGTTGGTCGAAGACGACCACCCGGTGTCGGTCGGCGAGCAGAGCCGGTAGGTGGCTCGTTCCGGAGACCCCCGCCGACGCCTCCAGGGCGAGGTCGAGGTCGACCCGGCCCGGGGACAGCAGGCCAAGATCCACGAGCTCAGTCCAGGCTCCGTCCAGCATTGTGTCGTGCAGCACCAGGAGACCGGGCTGACCCAGAGCGGCGAGCAGCGTGAGCCCGGAGCCCGGCTGACCGTCGACGTGATGGATGGCGATCGTCGTGCAGCGCCGGCCGAGGACGGTGTGCACCCCGATGATCGTCGCGTCCGGCAGGTAGGGGAGCCAGGACGGTCTGATCACGGCGCTGCGGCCCTCCGCGAGTACGTACGAAACCGGCCGCCGCCGGGCGAGCTCCGCGTGGATGACCCCCACCGTCCCGTGGCCGGACGCGGCAGGCGCCTGGATGCACAGGCCCGGCCGCGGTGCGGTCGACACGTCATCGCCCAAAGCGCGTTCCAGCCGCGCGGCGACGTCTGGCCAGCGATATCGATCTAAGACCTCCGCGGCCTGCGCGGCATCGACGCGGCCGCCGTCGACCGCGGCAGCGAGGGCCTGAGACATCTGCAGCACCGACCGCGGGTCGAAGAGGTGGAACAGTGTGTCGGACACCTCGTGGAAGGCCGGGATGTCCGAGCAAGCCACCGGGGTCAGGGTCTCGAGCGCCTCGAGGAGCGGCAGGCCGAGACCCTCGTCCTCTGAGGGGAACAGGACGGCTGCGGCGTTCTCGTAGAGCGAGGCGAGAGCGCCCTCCGGCACCGAGCCCAAGAACTCGACCTCCCCGCAAGCCGCCCGCAGGGATGCCCGCTCGTGCGTACGGAAGGACGAGGTCACCAGCAACCGAAAGCGGTGTCCCTGGGTGGCGTTGAACCGTGCGAAGGCCTCGACGGCCCGGCGGTTGTTCTTGCGTGGGTCGTTGCCCGTCGGCATCAGGACGTAGGGGCCGGCTGGGACCGGTGTCCGCGTTGGGTCGTCGCCGCGCTGGTCGATCGCAGCGCCTCCGATGCAGGTGACCCGACGCGGATCGATTCCGAGGTCACGCGTGACGTCGTTCGAGACAGTGCGCGAGATGGTGAGGACGCGGTCGACGCTCAGGAGGGTCCCTAGTCGCCGTAAGTAGTTCGCGCGTGCTCCTGGCCGGCGGAGGTAGACGGCCTCGTGGTGGAGCGGGATGAGGTCGTAGACGAGCGCGGACACGGGCACGTCCTCGAGCTTCGGGACCGCGGTCGAGAGATCACCCTGCAGGCACGAGAGCAGGAGGAGCCCGACCTGGGGGGCTGACGACGAGGCGCTACGCAGGTGCGCTTCGAGCACACCGGCGTTGACCCGTTCAGCCGCTGCATCGTCGCCGGCCGGCGGGACCAGGGGCAGTGCCGTCGTGCGCGTGCCGGGAATGGACGGCGGACGAGCCGGGACCGACGCCGCGACGACGACTTCGATGTCGGTGCCGGGTGCGCGGGCTGCGAACGCACGGAGCAGGGCGGCGGAGTACCTCCCCATACCGCGGTCTCGAGCCTGGGTCTGGAACACCCGGCCGTCGACGACCAACCGGGGCCGGCCTGTCATCGCCCACGGCGGAGCCGGCGCGCGAGGCGACCGGCCCTGGCCGTGAGAGCCCGCAGCCTGCGGACGACGGACGAGTAGCTGCGCAGGGCCGGTCCGGGCGGCCGGCTCACGGCGCCGAAGACCGCAGCGTCGTGATGCCGTGCCTGCGACAGCAGCGTCGGCACCCCGTTGGGTTCCATCGCGCCGTTCGGTTCGTGGATCGGAGACACCTGCGGTGGCCGCCGGACCAGGCGTCGTCGGATCCGCAGGTCCATCCGCCGCAGGACCCACCCGGCATCGCGCGTGACGTGCAGCCGCAGCGTGGCGACATCCTGCAGAGCTGCCTGGAGCTCGGCCACCTCGAGCCGCGCGAGATCGAGCTCGGCACGCAGTTCGGAGAGCGCGGTGACCGGGGGTGCCGCCCCGGGGTGGTCCTCGGTTGCGCTGGTCACGTCAGCCGGGGTGTCAGACGCGGGCGGCATCCGCGGCGAGCTTGCGCTCGGTCAGCAGGTCGTTGTCGACCATCATCTCGATCAGCTGGTGGAACGGCACGGTCGGCTTCCACCCGAGCACGCTCGCGGCCTTGGTCGCGTCGCCGATAAGGAGGTCGACCTCAGCCGGGCGGAAGAAGCGAGGATCCTGCTGGACGAGGCCGGACCAGTCGTCCATGCCGACGCGGGCGAACGCGACGTCGAGCAATTCGCGGATCGTGTGGGTCTCGCCCGTGGAGACGACGTAGTCGTCGGGGGCGTCCTGCTGAAGCATCCGCCACATGGCGTCGACATAGTCACCCGCAAACCCCCAGTCGCGGCGCGCGTCGAGGTTACCGAGGCTGAGCGAGTCCTGCAGGCCCAGGGAGATCCGCGCGACGGCACGCGTGACCTTCCGCGTCACGAACTCGTGACCGCGGCGCGGGCTCTCGTGGTTGAACAGGATCCCGGAGCACGCGTACGCGTCGTAGGACTCCCGGTAGTTCACGGTCATGTAATGGCCGAAGGTCTTCGCGACCCCATACGGACTGCGCGGGTGGAACGGCGTCAGCTCCGTTTGCGGGGTCTCGCGGACCTTGCCGAACATCTCGGAGCTTGACGCCTGGTAGAAGCGCACCTTCGACATGTCGTTCTGGGTGTGGATGCGAATGGCCTCGAGAACCCGGAGGACGCCCATGCCGGTGATCTCGCCGGTCAGCTCCGCCTGCTTCCACGAGAGCCCGACGAAGGAGATCGCTCCGAGGTTATAGACCTCGTCAGGCTGCGCGATCTCCATCGCGCCGATGAGCGACGGGAGGTCGGTGAGGTCGCCCTCGACGAGCTCGATCGACGGGATGATGCGCTCCACCGTCGCGATCTTGGGGTTGCTCTGGCCGCGCACGAGACCGAAGACCTCATAGCCCTTGGACGCGAGCAGCTCGCCGAGGTAGAGACCGTCCTGGCCGGTGATCCCGGTGATGAGGGCGCGGGGCACGAAGTCTCCTAGAGTGGTTGGCGGAACCCGTGCGAGTGTAGCGGCCGGTCCCCGCCCTCGGCGCTAGCCTGACGCCGCCCGGTGGTCGGGCCGGACGAGGATGTGAGGATCGTGAGAGCAGCATTACCGTCGTGGTCACGGACCCGTTGCGATGGCTGAGGACGACGCGCCGGCTGCGTACACAGCGACCAGCGAGCGGGTATCGGAGGACGAGTACCAGGCCCACGACGACGACTACCTCATCTACGTCCTGCACACCGCGACCTACGACTACGCGGCGAAGCGCATAGGCGGGATGCGCGTCCTGGACTTCGGGTGCGGAACCGGGTACGGCGACGAGCGCATCGCGTCCGGCTGCAGTCACGTCACCGGCGTCGACGTGTCGCAGGAGGCGGTCGACTACGCGGCCGGCCGGCACCGGCACGACCGGGCCGACTACCGCCGCATCGAGCCCGTCGACGACGCGCCACTCCCGTTCAGCGACGGCGCCTTCGACGCCGTCCTCTCCTTCCAGGTAATCGAGCACGTGCCGGACCCCGCCGCGTACGTCGCCGAGGCTGCCCGGGTCACGAGGCCGGGTGGGCTCCTGATCATGGCGACCCCGGACCGGCGGAGCCGCCTGTGGCCGGGGCAGCGACCCTGGAACCGCTTCCATCTGACGGAATTCGAGCCGGACGGCCTCACGTCCCTGGTCGCGCCCTGGTACGACATCGAGGAGGTGGCGGGGATGGGCGCTCGGGATGACGTGCTCGCGCGGGAGCTGGCGCGTACCCGCAGGCTGCGTCTGCTGAGCGCGCCGTTCACCTTCCCGGGCGCGCCCGAGCGCTGGCGGCAGGTCGGCCTCGTTGGGCTCAAATCGCTGCAGACCCGGCGGCGGACTGCGGAGGCGCCGTCGTCGGCGCCCGCGGGGACCATGGGTGAGGCCGTCGCGGTGGCGTCTTCGATCGACCGTGCCTTCGACGAGCGCGACATCGAGATCGCTCCGGGAATCGCTCCGAGCACGAACGTCGTACTGACCGCGCGGCGTCGTTAGCGGCCGGGGCTCCGCACGGCTTCGGAGAGGATCTCGTCGAAGCGCTGCGCGCTCGCGGCACGCGAGAAGTGACCGACGGCGCGATCTCGCGCGGCGGCACCGATCGTGGCGGCGCGGGTCGGGTCGCGTAGCAGGCTCGAGACCGCGTCAGCGAGCTGTTGCGGCGCGCGCTCCGGCACGAGCAGGCCGTCGAGCCCGTCCGTGATCGAGTCGGGGATGCCTCCCACGCGCGTCGCCACGACCGGACGGCCGGCGGCCATCGCCTCCAGCACCGAGAGGCCCTGTCCCTCGGTGGTGCCGTCCGCCTCGACCCGAGACGGGAAGACCGCGACGTCGAGGTCTGCGAGCAGTTCGGGCACGTCGCCGTGGTCGACCCAGCCGAGCATCCGGACGACGTCGTCGAGTCGCAGCTCCCGCACCCGTTCGCGCAGTGCCGCCTCGTCCGGCCCGAGGCCCGCGACGACGCACCGGAGGTCCGGGTGACCCTGCTCGCGGAGCAGGGCGACGGCGGCAAGAAGGTCCTCGACGCCCTTCCACCCCACGAGCCGACCGACGTAGCCGACGGTCGGCGGGTGCGGCGCCCTCACGCCGGAGGCCGGGGCCGCCGCGGCGAACGTCACCCCCATGGGCGCACGACGGATGACCGATCCCGTCGGGGCGAGCCGTCGTACGGCGGTCTCGGTGGCCGACGAGTTGACCGTGACCGCTGCGCAACGTGCGAGGACGGCGCGCTTTGCCCAGCGCAGCGGAGGCGCGTCCAGGCCGAGGACGTCGCTGCCGTGGACCGTGGCCACGTGTGGCACGCCGGTGCCGAGCGTCGCCACGCCAGCCACCGCCCCCTGCGGGAGCAGCCAGTGCGACTGGAGCACGTCGTACCTGCTGCGGTGCAGCAGTCGACGGGTGGCCGCCGTCTCGGCGAGGACCAAGGTCGGCACCTGCAGCGCCGCGCGGCGGGAGCGGCGGATGTTGAGCAGCGCGCCACCGCCGTAGCCCACCCGCTGTCGTTCCGGGTCCCGCGCGTAGCGGAAGCGGTGCACCCGCACGCCACCCATGTCCTCGTCCGTCGCGGCTCCGGCGGCGTGCGGAGCGAGGACGTCGACCGTCCACCCCAGCTCGAGGAGGTCCTGGGCCAGGTGCAGCACGAACGGAGTCGTGGAGTCACCCGCCCACCGCGGGAGGTTCGAGGTGAGCATGAGCAGCGCGGGCATCGCCCGGAGTGTGACACGAGGTCGGTAGCTCTGGACGCCGTACGATCGCGCGCATGTCCTCCGCACAGACCGACGCCGCCGGCTTCGATGCGCGCGCCTACTGGGAGGGGCGGCTCCGGGACGACTGGTCGCTCCGGACGGTCGGCCTGCGCCGCCTGGGTGCGCGCTTCAACGAGTGGGCCTACCGGGTCCGGCGCGAGGTCTTCCTGCGGCTGGTCGAGGACGTCGTCCCTGACCTGCCGCACGCCCGGGTGCTCGACGTGGGCAGCGGCACAGGCTTCTACCTCGACCGCTGGCGTGAGCTTGGCGTCGCGGAGGTCACCGGTCTGGACCTGACCGACGCGGCGGCCGACCGACTGCGGGAGAAGTACCCCACGCTCGAGGTCGTCCGGGCCGACGTGGGCGCGCCACTCGACGAGGCCCCCGCGCTGAAGTCGGGGCGCTACGACGTCGTCTCCGCCATGGACGTGCTCTTCCACATCGTCGACGACGAGGCCTACGGTCGGGCGCTCCGCAACGTGCACGACCTCCTCGCACCCGGCGGCCTGTTCGTCTGGTCGGACATGTTCAGTCACCACCGCGACTCCCGGGTCGAGCACCGGGCGAGCCGTACCCTCACCGATATCGAGGGGCACCTGGACGACGCCGGCTTCGACGTCGTCCGCAGAGTCCCGATGTTCGTCCTGATGAACGACCCCGCTGACACCAGCGGCCCGCTTCCGGTGTGGCTCTGGAAGGCGGCGTTCGGCTTCTTCTCACTCGCGGAGCCACTCGGCGCTTTTGCCGGCTGGCTGCTGTACCCGCTGGAGCTGCGGCTCGTGCGCACCCGGACGGAGAGCCCCACGACGGAGATCATGGTGTGCCGGGCTCGGTGAGCCCGTCCCGTTCGGCAGGTACGGTAGGCAGCGTGTCCGCTGCGGGCGTGAGGGCGCGTTCCACCGGGCGTCGAGCCATGACCGTGCTGCGCCCGATCCTCCTGCTCGTCGGTGTCGGGCTGGCCCTCCTCGCGGTGGTGCACTACGCCCACGGGCTCGGGCACGAGCTCCACCGCCTGTCGATCCCCTGGCTGGCTCCCGCCGCGCTGTCCGTCGTGGGCGCCCTGCTGGCGACCATGTTCGGTTGGCGCAGCCTGCTGGCGGCGCTCGGCTACCGCCTCGACCGTCGGCAGAGCGCGCGCATCTTCTTCGTCAGCCAGATCGGCAAGTACCTGCCCGGGTCGGTGTGGCCGTACCTCGCCCAGATGGAGATGGCCTCCGCCGTCGGTGTGCCGGCCGTGACGATGGGCGTCGTCGGCCTGGTCTCGGTTGTCGTCGGCCTCGTGACGGCCGGGATCACCGCCGCGGTCGTGCTCCCGGCCGTGGCCGGCGGCACGCTCGGCCACTATTGGTGGGCACTGCTCGCCCTGCTCCCGCTCGCAGCGCTGCTGCACCCCGTCGTCCTGAGCTGGTCCGTGGGGATCGTGCGGCGGGTCGTCCGTCGGCCCGGTCCGGTGCCGCGTCTGAGCGGTCGGGGTCTGATCGCGCCCACGGTCTGGTGGTTCGTGAGCTGGGTCTTCTGGGGGCTCCAGATCTGGTGCCTGTGCGAGGCCCTCGGGGGGCCGGTGGGGCGGCTGCTCGCTCTCTCCGTGGGCGGGTTCGCGCTGGCGTGGCTCGTCGGCTTCATCGTCGTCGTGAGCCCTGCCGGTGCCGGCGCACGCGAGGCCGTGCTCGTGGTCACCTTGTCTCCCCTCCTTCACACGGACGGGGCGTTGGTCGTGGCCCTCTGCAGCCGGCTGCTCACGACGGCCGCCGACGTCCTCCTGGCCCTCGCCGCAGCGGCCTTCGGCCGCGGGCAGCGGC